>NZ_JBFBIK010000001.1:0-154752 GCF_040685555.1 Sphaerisporangium sp. NPDC088356 | reverse complement strand
CCGGCCGCACCCACCACTGTCCACCGCGCCGCGCGACGGTGGCCCCGCCCGGCCGCACCCACCACTGTCCACCGCGCCGCGCGACGGTGGCCCCGCCCGGCCGCGTCCGCCGCTGCCGGCGCGGGCGACGATATGGGTCGCCACTGCCGTCATGGTCGCCGCGGGCCTCGTGGGAGACGCCGGCCTCGTCGAGCGGGCGAACGCCACCGGCCTGGAGGTCGCGACGGCCGACCGCGCCGAACTGCCCTGGGCGCAGGCGCAGGTCCGCGGCGCCAGGTGCCTCGCCGACCTGCTGGGAGGCGCCCTCACCGCCGCGTCGGAGGCCGTGGAGACCACGTATCGGGAAGCCGTCGAGACCCAGACGGCCCACCTGGTCGGCGTGTGGACCGCCGTCCGGGGCATCGTGGCGAAGGCCCAGGGGCGCGTGGACCTGGCACAGCAGGCGCTGCGCGAGGCGATCGTGTTGCTGGAGGGCCGTGACCCGCTCCGCTTGCGGCGCGTGTACCTGGCCGAGCTGGCCGGCGCGTACGCGATGGCGGGGGACACCGTCCAGGCGGACACCTGGCTGAGCCGCATGGACGACTCTCCCGCACCACCGGGTGCGCTCTTCGAGCCCTGGATCGAGCGCAACCGCGCCTGGGCCGCCGCCGCCGCGCTCGATCTCCCCCTCGCCGCGAGCCGCGCCATCGGGGCCGCGAAGGCCGCTCGCGAGGCCGGAGCGCCGCTGATCGAGGCCCTGGCACTGTTCGACGCCGCGCGATTCGGTGCCGCGAAGGAGGTACGCGACAGGCTGAACGAGCTGGCCAGGGACACCGCCACTCCAACGACGGAGGCCTTCGCCACGGTGGCCACCGCGCTCGCCACCGACGACGCCGGGCTGCTGGCGGAGGCGGCCGAGACGCTCCACCACATGGGCCACCTGCTCTCCGCCGCCGAGGCGGCCGCGACGGCCTACCGGTTGCACGTCGGGGCGGGCCGGCGCACAGCGGCCAAGAACGCGCTCGTGTTCGCCCGCGAGCTGCTGGCCGAGTGCGGCGGAGCCCGTACGCCGCTGACGGACCTGACCGGGAGCGAGGCGTCGTTGACCCCCCGGGAGCTGCAGGTGGCGAAGCTGATCGCGGCCGGTCTCCCCGGCCGCGCCGTCGCCGACCGCCTCGACCTCTCCCTGCGAACCGTCAACAACCACCTGGGCCGCGTATACGCCAAACTAGGCGTCTCCGGCCGCCACGCCCTCGCCCAGGTCCTGACCCAGCCCCCCGAACAAAAGAGACCGTAAGGACGTCACAGTTCCCGACCCTACTTAGCGTGGCAGTGGGCCGGACTGCGGCGCGTGCGGTGATGGGGGCGAGCGCCAACGGCAGCCGGCCGCAGTGGGCGATGATCTCCGTGACCGCAGCGGACTCGCTTGCCACGCGTTCAGCACCGATGCGGCTGCTCAGCAGCAGGCGCTCAGCCGCCAGACCCCGCCGTAAACGGGACGGGATCCGCGCCGGTGGCAGGACCCCTCTTCGTCGTGGAGAGGTGACGGGCTGAGCGGGACGTCAGCCGGCGGGGCGCGTGTCAACGCGTCCGCGCCTCGCCGGCTTCGCGGTCGAGGGCCGGGGCGCAGCGGACACTGGCGCCGATCCGCGAGGCCTCGGCTCGGATGACCTCGCCCCACTGCGGCCATAGCCGCGACAACCGGGAAGTGATCATGACACGGTCGAAGGTGTTGTCGGGCCAGGGTGTCCGCAAGCCAAGTCCGTGGTGCGTGATGAAGCGGCAGTCGACGGATGCCCCAGTGAGGAGCCTGTCGTCGAAATCCACCAACGCGCCGCGCAGCCCACGACCAGGCACGCTCGCGCCGCTGCCGAAGACCGCCACGCGGGCCCCGGCCGGCAGGTCCGCGGTGCCACGGTCCACTTCTGGCTGCACGTCCAGGTCGGTGACCCGGTCCTCCCAGTCGACAAGGTCACGGTACGCGTCTTCGGCGGGGAACATGATGTAGTCGCGCGTCAGCAGTGCCCAGAAGAACTCGACGGCAGGGTCGGCGTGCGCCATGAGTATGCGCAGCGCGTTGCTCTTGTTGCTGGCGATACTGGCCTCGCGGTCACGCTCGTGCGGTATTTCCACCGCCCAGGGGAGGATGTCGCAGGCGAACGGCACACCGTGCCGGTGCAGGCGGTACCCGAGTTCCAGGTCCTCCCCTCCCCAGCTGTGAAATCGCTCGTCAAAGCCGGCCACCGCCGTGTAGTCGGCGGCATGCACCGAGACGTTCAGCGTCCAGAAGAACAGCCACGGCATCCTCAGCCCGGTCAAGCTGAAGTCGACCTTGTCCAGCTCTTCATGACGCGAGTCGCGGAACAGCGGATCGCCGAGATAGCGCTGGTACACCTGCTGCGGGCTGAGCAAGGTGAAGGACTCGGCAAGCCCCGGGGTAGGGCTATAGGGCCGGTATCCGTAGGTGTAGCCGATCACGGCCGCCCCGCGGGCCGGCGATCCGGGGCCCGGACGGTGCTCGGCCTGGCCGCGCAGGTGGCCGGCGAGCAGGTCAGGTCCCGCTAGCGTGCCGCTGTCCAGGAACACCAGGATCGGCGCTCTGGCGATGGCCGCGCCCATGTTCCGCGCCTTGGCTACCCGGTACCCTTGGTCCTCCTGATAGCGGTAGCGGATCGCCAGGCGGTCGCTGAACTCCTCAGCGACCTGCTCGCTGTCGTCGGTGGACCCGTCATCGGCCACGATGACCTCGAACGGCGGCGGGTCGCGCTGATCGGCAAGCGACGCGAGCGTCTTGCGCAGCAATGGCGCCCGGTTGTAGGTGGGGACCACCACGGACAATTGTGGCTGGTTAGGCATGCGATCACCTCAGGCGCTTTCTGCAGGAGACGTCTGCCGTTGGCTGCTCCGGGATGTGGTGATTGTACCCGACGGGGCCTCAAGCCACGTTGCCGAATGTCGCCCTTACGCCACTACAGGCACGGTGTCTATGCGCTGCTATCGCGTGGACGCGAAGGAGTCCGATAAGAGCGCCATGAGAGCGAAGAAGGACCGGTGCCCTCCATGATCGTATGTGTAAGCCAGATGGCCGAAAGGGTCGCTCTCGATTCATGATTACAAGGAGGATCGAATCTCGTCGTGAGCGTCTCTGTCCGGGTCATTAACGGCATCTACGGAAGGCCGGCCGCCGGACTTACGGTTAGCCTCAGTCGAGAGGTCGATGGTGGATTTGTGCAGCGATGGACTGGGCGAGCAGACGAAAGTGGGCAGTTCTTGAGCTTGCAAGAACTTTCACTACCGCCTGGAGCGTATAGGCTTGAATTCGATCTTGGTGACTACTTCTGCGCGCGGGTACGCGCCCTATAATTCGGTGATCTGGGTGTGCTTCTTCATGGCCAACCGTGGCCATGTTTATCGGATCACGCTGCTGGCGGCTCCCGCTAACTGCACCATATTCAGGGAGGCTGGGTAATGAAAGCTAAGTCAGGAGTGCCTTCGCAGTTCCCGTCCCTGCCTGCAGGGCATGTCACAGCCGGTGTCGCCGTTCTGCCCTCAACAGGACTGCGCCTTGACAGTGGGATACCATTTAATAATTGGCTTGGAATTGGCCAGGGGTTGGCCGAGGCCGTGAGTAGCTCGGCATGGTGCCTAGGCGACTGGCTGATTTACGGTGAAACTCGCTTCACCGGGCGTTACCGCAGTGCTATCGAGCAAACCTCGCTTGATTACAAGACGCTTCGCAATTATGCGTGGGTCGCTAGAAAGTTCGCGCACGCAAGGCGGAGGGCGGGATTGAGCTTCGAGCATCACGCCGCAGTCGCCAGTCTCCCCGAACCGGAGCAGGACTATTGGCTTCGGAAGGCAGAGTTGGCTGGCTGGTCGAGGAACGACCTGCGGCGCGAGGTGCGCGCCAGCCTCGCCGCGCGCGGCGAGGACCTGGCTGACCGAGGTATCGCGGCTGGGGTAACCGCTGACGATCACGCCAGGGGTCACGATCATGCCAGGCATGAAGGTGCCAGTATCGGCGACAGCGCCATGGCCTTGAAACTGCACCTGGATGTCACCGACGATCAGCTTGCCATGATCACGGAGGCGGCCAGCAAGTCCCAGCTCTCCGTTGGAACGTGGGCGCAGCTGATGCTTGAGCAGGCCGCTCGCGCGACCCTGGCATTCGCTTCGCGGGACCCGAACCCGGCGACGCGAGCCATCGGAGTTAGCTGACACTTAGCGGCGGACAGCGACACGGCGCCTGCCGGCAGCTCGGCCTGGTGAATAACAAGTGAGGTCGCCCTGCTCCCCCTCACCAATCAAGCTGGGCGAACCGCTGAACGGCGTCGCGGTACGCCGCAGTCGCATCGGCGCGCGTATGTGAGGAGCCCTCGGAGTAGAGCAGAATGCGGATGTGCTCGCCTATCTCTTCGCTTCGATTGAAGCTAGCCTCGAACGGGAAATCCGTGTGGGACCAGTCTTCGACCGCCTCCAGCGTGTCTAGGTCGAGCCGTAGCGCGGCGCCAGCGATGCTATGGAAGCTGTTGAAACCGAACAGAGAAGCTGGTATTACTGCCCTGCCAACGGTGCGGACCAATTGGGCCAGCGGAGTCCGGCCGCGCATGGTGACCTTCATCAGCTCCCGATGCGCCCGGACAACGGCCTCCTTACCAGGTGCTGCGACGTCGATTCGCAGCGGGGCGACGTTGAGGAACATCCCCCGCGCATCCACGCCGTTCGGTACCGCGAGCCGGGTATTGACAGGGACGCCAGTTAGGATGCTCCGCCCGCCGACCAGTCGCGCCTGCGCCTCAAGGTGGATCGCGAGAAGCACGGACTTCAACCCGGAGGAGGAACTCGCCGCAAGTCGGCTCAGCATCCTATTCTCCTGGCCTGCGATCTCCACCGAGTCCTGCCAGGTGTGGCAGTCGCGAGTGGTCTCGGCACTCGACTGCGTTTCCAGTCCGTCCAGGTACCGGCTCCACCACTGTGAGTCGGCGAGCGTGAGCGACTGGAAGAGCTGCTGCGCGCTATGCTCACGGAGTCTGAAGCGGGGCGAGGCGTTCGAGGCAGATGACGCTGACTGCTCGGGTGGCCGCCCAGTAAGTTCCGCGACGTAGCGGTCTAGGAATTCCACTAGGTTCAGGTGGGTGCTCCACCCGTCAGCAATCGCATGCGGCTCAGTAAGCGTCAAGGTGATCGCCGTCTCACTCAGGAGGTGGACCGTGATCGTGACGAGGGGCGGATCCTTCAGATCGATGGTCCGCGTGTTCTCGGCGTCAGCGAACTCGGCCAACCGTTGTTGCTGTTCACGGTCGTGGAGCCCCCGCAAGTCGCAAACTTTCACCAATGGCCGGTCGACATGGTTCAGTACGATCTGCATCGGGCGCGAGTAGCGGTCCAAGTCCAGCAGCGAGCGGAACATTTCGTGCTCCCGCACCAAGCCAAGCCCGGCCGCCTCGAAGGCTGCGGGCTCCACGCGAGGTACGGTCAGACGCGAGGTTGCGACGTTGTGATAGGCCGGGACACCGATGGCGCCGCGGTCTCGGAGGGCAGCGGCCATGAGCATCCGGGTGGCCATCACGGCCTGTTGCTCGCTCATCGGGAAGGCATCCACGGCACTGGCCGGCAGCCGTCGGCGATCAGCTGGCGAGACCAGGCCCAGCGCGGGTATCTGCGCCCATCGGTCGTCTGGAACCTCGAATGCCTCCACCTCGCTGGCTCCGGCTGTCGCGTAGAGCGTCGCGCGGACAGACTCGGAGATGGTGTCGCGGCCCCGACCTGTCACGATCGCTCCCCCGTTGGACGTGCTCGGGCCGCGAGGGACTCGATCTCGTCATCTTCTAGTACGTCGCGGATGGTGAGTTCGACACCCCGAGTGCGCGCGATGGCGATGAAGCGCACACACAAGATTGAGTCGCCGCCAACGGCGAAGAAGCGCGCCGAGCGGTCAGGCGGTGCATCAAGGCCGAGAAGCTCAACCCAGATGCTCCCAATCAGCTCTTGAGTTTCATCGATAGTTCTCACGGCTGCCTCCTGAGGTCCGAGAGCTTGCCTTGGCCACGGGGATCCACGGATCCGCCGGCCCCTTCTATCGCGACACCAGATGGTCTCCCATGACCATCGCGTCGATGTCTATCCGGGAGAACGTCGCCACCGCGTCCTCGGGTGAGCAGACGATCGGCTCCCCGCGCGAGTTGAACGAGGTGTTGAGCAGGACCGGAACGCCGGTGATTGCCCGGAAGGCATCGATCAACCGCCAGTAGAGCTCGTTGTCCTTGCGTCGCACTACCTGGATCCGGGCAGTGCCGTCGACGTGCGTCACCGCCCCAAGTCTCGGACGCCAAGCCTCACGAACATCGACGGTTTCGATCATCCACAGATACTCGTCGGGATCGTCGATCTCGAAGCACTGCTCTGCGTACTCGAGCAGGACCGCCGGCGCGAGCGGCCGGAATTCCTCCCGTTGCTTGACCATTGAGTTGATCCGGTCCCTCATCTCGACGGATCGTGGATCGGCGAGAATGCTGCGGTTCCCCAGCGCTCGCGGGCCGTATTCCATCCGGCCCTGGAAGAGCGCGACGACCTTTCCGTCACTCAGAAGCCCAGCAGCCTCAGCGACGAGGTCGTTGAGTTCGCATCGCCGCCATCGCAGGTCGGTGCGCTCCAGCGTGGCCTGGATGCGCTCGGAGGTGAATGCCGGACCGAGGTAGGGCAGCCCGATGCGCGGGCGAACCCGCCTCCTGGGCACCTCGGCGCGCTCCTCCTCCTCCATCACCATCAGCGCCGCACCCAGCGCCGTTCCGTCGTCGCCGGCCGCTGGCTGGGCGAACTGTCGCCGGTACATCCCGCTCTTGCGGATTGCCTGGTTGACGACGCAGTTCAGGGCCACGCCGCCGGCCAGGCATAGATTCTCGCTGGACTGCTCATCCCGGTGCGCCGCCAGGAAGCCAACGATGGTCTCTTGGGTCACGGCCTGCAGCGCCGCGGCGATGTCGAGGTGACGCTGCTCAAGGTTCGCACCCGGCTCCCGGGGCGGGCCGAGAACCGAGGCGAGATGTTCCAGTGACTTCTGGTAAGTAGCGCGTTCCTGTGCTGTTTCGTTCAAGTATGTTAGAGGCGTGGTGTAACGGCCGTCGTTTTGGCGGACGACAAGGGTGTCGAACGCCGGACGAAGTCGCTGCGGGTCCCCGTAGGGCGCCAGTCCCATGACCTTGTACTCGTCGAAGTTCATCCAAAATCCCATATGCATGGTAACCAGCCCGTAGACGAGTCCCATGGAGTGCAGTCCGCGCACCTGGCCGCGCAACTGCAGTCCCTGCGATCCGCCTGTGTAAAGCGATGTGCTCTCGAACTCTCCCATCCCGTCGGCGACCAGGACATCGGCAGAGCCGAAGCCGGAACAGTGCAACGCGCTAGCGGCGTGGGCCTGGTGGTGCAATATCGGGATGACCTTCAGGTCATCGCTCCAGAGTTCCCTTGGAAATGCTGCGAATAGATCGCGGTGTATGACCTCTGGCGCGTACACGTGCTTGTATTCCTCGATCGCCCCTTCGGATTCGAAGTACGTCTGGTACCGGCCGAAGTCAAAGTTGTGCGCGACCGCGCTCACGTCACGCGGAGTGATGCCAGCCGCTCCGAGCACATACTCGATCGCGGCCCGTGGGAATTCTCCGGTGCCCTTGCGTCGCACGAAACGCTCCTCGGCCGCGGCGGCCACGATGCCATCCTCGGTGACGAGAGCCGCTGCCGAGTCCGCCCCCTGGGCGAGCCGATATACGCGCTCGTCCAGCCCCGGAAACGACCGCCGCATGTATGGCTGGCTCTGGCCCAGCCCGCTAATTCCCAGGACATACCGCACGATTGCTGCTCCTCTTATTGACACTGCCGGTTCGCATCGGTTTCTTCAATCTCGATGAATCTTGGGCAGATGTTTCGTCGGCGGCTCCAGCAGGGCCGGGCCGGGTCAGGTCATCGCCACCGCGATCTGTCGCTCCCCCTCGTACGGTTCGCGTCCGTGGGCCGTCAGCATGTTGTCGATCATCAGCAGGTCGCCTTGCTGGTAGTCGAACCGTGTTGCTGCCTCACGATATTTCTCGCGGATGTGTGCGCATACCTCCGCTGGAATTTCCGCCCCGTCACCGTAGACGGTGTTATTGGGAAGGCCGGACCTTCCGAAAAGCTCCTCAAGGACTCCGATGACACGCTCGGGAAGGGTTGTCCAGTGAAAGAAGGCTATGTGGTTGAACCATAGTTCATTGCCGTTTACCGGATGGCGATGAAGAGCCACTCGATCGGCTACGGTGCGGAGAGTCCCGTCGCTGTTCCAGTGCGTCTGTATGCCGTTTCTTCCGCAGTAGAGATCCACGGCTTCGCGGCTCGTAGTTCCAAATACCTCGCTCCACGGCAGGCCAATCTGTGGATGGTAATTTCGGATGTGCCGCCAGCCGCGCCTGCGGAACTCTTCGACGATGCCGACGTCAAGCGAGGCGGTGACCTGACGCACGTCGGCTAGTGGCGTTGCCCCACCTGAAGCGGGCGGCCGCTGGCAGAAGAAGAAGAGCCTGCCCGGCCAGGTCGCCTGGTAAGAGTTTTCATTGTGGAAGAATATTTCCTCCTCCCGGGTGTACTCGGTCGACGTGTAGATTCCGGACTCGAGTTGCTTCCGCGGTGTGGAGCGCTCCGTATATGGCAACGGGTCGCCGCCCAGTGTCTGAACCGCCTTCGCGAAGTCGGCTGTGCTCTCGAGGGGAAATCCTCGGAACAGGACACGGCCCGCTGACATTAGCCGCTCGTTGATATGCCGGGACTGCTCGTCATTCAGCCTGGCGGTCAGGTCACTGTTTAGGTCCGGTGGCGTGATCGGGGTGTCCGGCATCTTTCCTGTCACTCCCATGACGCGCTCGACTTTCCACGTTCTGTGATGTTGATCTGTGTGTTGATCCGAATGGAACGCGGCAGCGCATAGGACGGAAATGTCTGGCGCAGGTGCGCGAGAAGATCGCTTTGGGTCGTCCCGCCGTCCCGAGTCACCACGGCCGAGTGGAGGCCGTGCACCTCGTCCGCTTGGACGGTGGCGCTCACCACCCCTGGAAAGGCATTGAGGCAAGACTCAAGAGCGGCCAGGTTGATCCGAAAGCCGGCGACCTTCGCCTCCCGTCCCAGCCGGCCAACGTAGGTGTAGGTTCCGTCGTGGTCGCGCCGCACGCGATCTCCGCTGCGGTAGCTGCGCTTGCCGGCGGAACTGGGGAACGGTCGCAACTGCCCGCGGCCATCCGCAGCGTCGTCCGAGTTCGAGGCGGTGAGGTAACCAGTCGCCACCTGCACCCCGGCAATTATCAGCTCGCCCTCCTCGAGGTCGTCTCCAGCCTGGGGCGGCTGTCCCTCGATACTCAGCTCCACACCTGGCGGGGCAGTCCCGATCGGAACCTCGTGACTGGTGAAGCCGGCCGGCACGATGTAGCGGCAGCAGCCCACAGTCGCCTCGGAAGGGCCGTACTCGTTGACCACCAGCGTGTCGGGGAGGCTGTGCCGCCAGCGGGCAATACTTTGCCCGTATAGGGCCTCACCTCCGACAACCAGGACTGGCATCGAGCACCGGGCTCCACGCGCCTCCAGCAGCTCACACAGCATGTTGACCTGGCTTGGCGTCATCTTGACGAAACTGGAGCCCTGGAGGATGCCGGGGTCGGTGGCGACCTGAAGCGGCCAACGCAAGGGATCGAGAATCTGTACTCGTCTGCCGTTCAGGAGCGGTCCGAGGAGGCTGGTGATCGTCAGGTCGAAGCCCAGCGAGGTAAACAGCGGTGCCCCCCATCCTCGGGTGCAGTTGTACTCGCGCATCGACCAGCCGAGGTAGGCCCGCACGGCAGGCTCGGGTACGACGACTCCCTTTGGATCGCCGCTAGTGCCTGAGGTGAAGATCACGTACACGGTGTCCTGCGGGGCGGTTGGTATGAGGCGGTTGGCGCCTGGATCGTTGGCCACGTCCCCGGGGCTGAGCCAGACGACGCCGTCGGTCGTCCCGCTGGCGTCCCCGAGGATGAAGGCGGCACCGCACAGACGGGCGATCCTGGCGGCAGTGCGTGGCGGCATGCGGAGATCGATCGGAGCAAAGGCGGCTCCGGTCATCAGGATGGCCACGATCTGGACGAGGGCGGTCGTGCTCGGGGCCGCCTGGATAGGCACGATTGCCCCGGGCCCGGCCCCGCGTCGGCGCAAATGGATGGCGACCTCGCGTGCGTGCGATAGGAGCTGTGCATGGGTGGTGACCGCGCCCTGCTCGATGACCGCGGCGGCAGTAGAACTGGTCAGTTCGCCGACAAGGCTGTGCGCGCGTGTGGTCACGGCCTTGCCAATCCTGCGCAGTCAACGAGGTCGCCGACGGCGACCAGCAAACGACGCACGCCCGTATAGGGGTTACGAGCGTGGCTGCGGCGCAGGTTGTCAACGACTATCGTGCGGTCCGCCTTCCAGGGCACGACTTCCTCCAGGTCGGAGCAGATTTCTACAAGTTCGTCGATGACGGCGTCGGGGATCGGCCTGCCGTCCCCGCGTCGGCACCCTTTGGGAAACTCGTGAGGCTCGTAAAGCAGACGGAGCGAATCGTAGATTTCCTCGTCCAGTGCCCGAGGATGCCAATGCAGGATTTGTGCTGTCAGCGAGGGTCGGCCAGTGGCCGGGTCGAGGATGACAGCCGGCCGCCGCTGCTCGGTGGTAAGGATGCCGCCGCGCTCATCCCACCTCCAGGTGGCGCCCTCCCGCTCGCAGGCGCGCTCGACAGCGGTTGGGTCAGTGGTGCGGTAGACCTGGCGCCAGTCGAGCCCGAGATCCATCCCCAGTCGGCGAACGTAGGTGACGCCGGTGGCGAGGACGTCCCTGGCCGAGCTGCTAAGCCGCTCGTAGACGGCCGTCATGTCCGCAGTCGGTGTCTCCCCACCGTCCCCGATTTCCTGGCAGCCAAAGATGATTCGCCTGGGCCACATGCGCGCAAATGTGTTCTCGTTGTGCCACAGCAGCTTCCTGGTCCGTGAGAAGGGGGTCGGACTGTTGATCGTGCCCGTGGGGTCATCGACGATGCTGTTGTGCTCTGGGTTGTCTTTGGCGAGCGGCCCGCAAGCCGCAGCGGCGAGTCGCTGGAAAGTTGCTACGTCCTGGCACAACCCATCGCCGTCGATGATGACCGCACCGTTACGGCGAAGGTGCTCCGCAACCGCCGTGGAGTTGGCGAGCCACCACACTTCCGGTGGGCCATCGAGCCTAAGGTGCTGCATCGGAGGCCGCCCTTTCACCGTGTGCCGCTGCCGAGATCAGGTGCTGGCGTGCCAGCTGCGCCAAACGGGCGATACCGGTGCTGTCGGCGGTGCCGTGTCGTGCGGTCACCGTCACTTCAAAGCTGGTATCAGTGACCGTCACGCCTACTGACAGCTGGTTACGTGCCACCGGCAAGCGGATGTCGACGGGCCGCAGGTGATGCAGACGACGCCGATACCGGATGTCACGGAAATAGAACTTGCAGGGGTGACCGCCGTGGCCGGCAGCTTCGCTGCCCGGGCGGATCTCCTGCCGCATGGCGGCGGCCAGCCGGCGCATCACGGCCGTGTGGACGGCGGCGGCCGCGGCCGGACCGGACGTGTTGCGGTCGACGGTGGCGATTTCCAGTTGAGACAGGTGGAATCCCATCGTGTCTTGGGACGTGCCGGCTAGCGGGCGGAGGTCTACGTCGATGTACGCCATGACCGTCGCTGGCTCCGACCAAGCCGCTGCGGCAGCCGCCAGGTGCCCGACCGTCCAGGCGAACGGGGTGACTCCGGCCCTCCGCGCCGCGGCCGCAACCCGCTCCCAGACACGGTCGCCATTCGAGATCGCTAGGTGCCGCTGCAGGTCGGTCACGAGCGGGGCATGGTCTCGCGTGGCAATGCGGTGCACGGAAGGACCGAAGCCGGGATGGTGATGTCCCGCGTCGCCTGCCCCGGGTCCGGTAAGCCGGCGGTCAACCTCGGTCCAGAAGATCTCCTCGGAATGTGCGTCCCAGACGATGTGGTGGGCCAGCACGAACAGCCGCGTGGCGTTTCCCCTGTCATCGGCCTGTGCGGCTAGGTGGACCAGGGGCCCGGTCGCGAGGGGGGTCGGCAGCCCTGCCAAGTGGGAGACGACGTCCGTGCGCCGCCATTCCGCCGGGAACGCAAGGACCTCTGCGGGCAGCGAAGCCGCAGGCGACTCGAGGAACTTGTGAAGTATGCCTTGCTCGTCGACTGCGAACCGTGCCAGCGCCTCGGGATGGCAGGCCCGGACAGCGGTCATGGCGCTGGCCGCGTCGCGAAGGCTTACCTGCGACCCGGGGCGTAGCTCCGCGGCCGCCAGGCACAGGTAGCGCCCCCGCAGTTCGGCCCCCTGCTCCTGATACCACAGGCCGAACTCGGCTGCGGTGGCAGGCAGAACCATCGCCACCTCAGCGTCGCCTCGCTGCGATAACGCAGCGCGTTATGGTGGCTAGCTGCGGAGCCTCAAAGACCTCGAGCAGCGGCAGCGTGACATCGCACGCGGCTTCAACCGATCGCAGCAGCCGGATGAAGGTGAAGGAGTCGGCGCCGCTTTCGAAGAGGTCGTCGTGCGGGGCCGGCTTCGTCGCGGACTCCGGCGCGATATCACGCCAGCAAGCTTCAACCTCTTCCAGGACCCGCGGGTAATCCATTGGCCTCATCGACCCGCCTCTTCTCGAGCACCGGCTGCGGCGGTCTGTTCCGCGACAAGGTCGCTGGCCAGGTCGTGCCGGAGGAATTGGCGGGTTTGCTCGATGTCGCCGGCCAAGACGCGGTCGTCCTTGAGCCGGGGCACTCGTGTGCGGTAACGCTCCTGTGCGCCGCGGACTGCGGGGGAAAGGATCAGCCCGGCCTTGAGATCGGCGGCCTGGCATGCGGTCATCAACTCGATGGCCAGCACGTTCTCCAGGTTGTCCACGATCTGCCGCAGCTTCAGCACGGAGGTGCCACCCATGCTCACGTGATCTTCCTGCAGTTGGCAGGTTGGAATCGAGTCGACGCTGCCGGGGTGCGCCAGGGTCTTGGCTTCGCTTACCAGCGCCGCAGCGGAGTACTGGCTGATCATGAGCCCGGAGTTGACGCCGGGATCCTCGGTGAGAAAGTCCGGGAGACCGCGGCGTCCGGACAGTAGCTGGTAGGTCCGGCGCTCGGAGATAGCGGCAAGCTCGGTGGCGGCGATGCCGAGCATGTCCGCGGCCATGGCGACCGACTCGCCGTGCAGGTTGCCGCCCATGAGCACCAGGTCGTCATCCACGAAGAACAGCGGGTTGTCGGCGGTTGTGTTGATCTCGTTGAGGATCGAGTTCTGGGCGTATGCGATGTGCTCGCGCACGGCCCCGTGGACCTGAGGAATGCATCGAAACGAGTAAGGGTCTTGCATTGACGGTACGGCGGAGTCCAAGGCTGCGTGGTTTCCGCCGTGGGTGTAGTGGGAGAGGTTCTTGGCGACCACCGCCCGCCACCGGTTCCCCGAATCGCGGTGGTATCGCTCGTGGAAGAACCTGTCGGCGCAACTGAATGCCTGGGTGCTGATCGCCGCGATCAGGTCGGCCGAGCGCGCGAGCTCAAGGAGGCGCCGCAGTTCGATCACCGCGACGGCCGAGATGTACTGGGTCCCGTTGGTCAGCGCGAGACCGTCCTTGGGACCGAGCTCTACCCGGCCGAGGCCCAGCTGCTCCTCGACGTCCCTGGTGTCGCACACCTGGCCGTCCACGGTGATCTGGCCGAGGCCGAGGAGGGGAAGCGCCAGGTGGGACAGTGGTGCAAGGTCTCCGCTCGCACCGACGGTGCCGCGCTCGGGTACCACGGGGTGGATGCCGTTGTTGAGCATCCTCACCAGGCTTTCGGCGACCTCCAGGGACACGCCGGTGTAGCCGCTGCGGAAGGTCAGCAGCTTGATCAGAAGCATCATCCGGACGACTTCAACGGGCGCACCGAGCCCGATGCCGCATGCGTGGGAAAGGATGTGGCGACGCTGGAGTTCTGCCTCATCGCCGGGCCGGACGCGGACGTTGGCCAGCGCGCCGAAGCCGGAGTTGACGCCGTACAGCAACTCGGGCCTCACGGTGAGCGAATCGACCCACTTGGACGAACGTCTGATCGCCTCGGTGGCCTCATCCGCCAGTAGTACTGTGTTGCCGGGATCGATCCCGGCCATCAGGCGCTCGACCTCCCAGCGTTCACCGGGCCGAATCACGACGTTGGCCATCGCCGAACCTCCTCATTGACAACTGCTTTGTCATGGTGGTGAGAGTGGCGTCGGCCCCAGCACGCAGTGCACGTGCCATCTCACCGTCGGAGCGGCCCGTGACGACGCAGGTGATGTCCTCGGCCAGTGCGCTGGTCCGGAAGTAGCACGCGAGGGCATGGCGCGGGGGCGAGCCGATGAGCTGCGTAGCCGAGCTCGCCACGCCGTCGATCTCGACAGCCGGCGCAGGCGGGTGATCCTCCAGGACAACGACGGCGTCACCGACGGGTGCCCACCCTTGTCCCGGCCGTACGCTGCCGAATCCCGGGACCAGCGCCGCGAAGTCGACAGCCGCCAATAGGTCGCGGTTAACCGCTTCGATGACGCGGGTAGTGTCCTGGCCGGCAGCATCGACCAGCAGGGGCACGTCAACCACGTAATTGCCGATCGAGCGGACCTCATCTGGAGTCCGCGTTGAGACCGGTGTCTCGACAACAACCTGGTCCCGGTCCAGCACCCGGCCGACCGCCCTGGCGATCAACGTGATGAGGACAGCCGCCCGGCTCACTGACAGGCAGTCCGCGAGTTCCCTGATTGGCTGCGTCGGCAGCCGCCAATCGACCACCGACGCTCCTGCGGCAGCACCGTTCGGGCGCAGCCGCTCGTCGTAAGGTTGAGCCTTCAGCCCACGCCTGACCGTGGACCAGTGCCCTGCCGCAGACTGGACGAGACGGGCATCCGGTCTTGCTGGGGGCAGCACGCACAGCGAAGACAGCGATGTTCGGCGTTCCGGTGTGCCAAGGCGGTGCTGCAGCTCCGCTACGAGCAGTCCCATGCTCACTCCGTCGCACACCAGGTGGTGGGCAATCAGATAGACGCCCACCGGTGCAGGCTCCGTGCGCGAGCGGACCAATATGGCCCGGACCAGCTGATCCGCCCCGACGTCAAACGGCTGGTATGCACTGCTGTCCACCTCCGGTTGGGGGAAGGTGTCGGCGGATGCAGAGATCTGGAGTACGTCGACCCGCGCAACGCCTGCTCCGTGCAAAACCCGTCGCGGGCGATCGCGGCCCGGGACGTACCGGACTCTCAGCTGGGCTACGTCCTTGAGCAAGTCCGACAGCGCTTGCCGGAGGCGCTGCTCGGTGATGGCCGCATGTGTAATGAATCCCCCGACGACGTTCAGTGCACCGTCGCTAGGAAACAACTGACTCCACACCCAGATCGGCCGTTCAGTGGAGGTCAGCTCCTCACCGAGGGTTACGGGGGCAGCGGTCGATACGGATTGCGGAGTTTGACGACGGTTGCGGTCCACCACGCCAGCGAGGCCGGCGACCGTGGGGTGGGCTAGGTAGTCACGGATCGACAGCCTGACTCCTAGGTCGCGCTCCAGGTGAGCGCTCAACTCGAGTGCCAGGAGGGAGTGTCCGCCGCTGGCGAAAAAGTCAGTCGAGCCTGTTATGGCCACGTCGGGCAGTACCCGCTCGAACGCTGCGGCGACCGCCTTCAGCGTCGTCTCATCCGCCGTCACCTCCACCTGTTCGTCACCCGAGTCGGCTACCTTGAGCGACCGGTAGTCGACCTTCCCGGAATGCAGGCGCGGCAGGGATGGACGGATCACCACCCGGTCGGGCAGAAGGCGGACCTCCACCGTCTCGGCGATCTGCGTCAGGACCGCGACACGATCGAGGCGGCTGTCGGACGGCACGATCCAGACGTGGATCATCACCTGCCCGTCTGCCTCATCGGCTCGAGCGGCCGCCTGCCCCACGGCCGGGAGCGCGTGGAGCACCGCCTCTACCTGGTCGAGATTGATCCGTACACCGCGTCGTTTCACGGTTCGATCGCGCCGTCCCGACAACCGCAGACGACCATGGTGGTCCAGATAGCCGAGATCTCCTGTACGGAAGACCGGGACGCCATTGGGTGCCGGGAAAGCTACAAGCGAGCCGACCTGCTCCGATCCGTATCCGCGACATAGGTACTCAGACTCCACCACGATCTCGCCGGGGTGTTGCGCTGAGGATCCGGATTGGCCGTCCAACGGCTCGATAGACAGTGTCCGTCCTGCGATCGCTTTACCAACCGGAATGTCGTCCGAGTCGGCGTCCTCCGAGGTGATCTGGTGCCAGGTCAGCAGAACGCACTCCGAAGGGCCGTATTCATTGTGCAGTCCGACCTTGGCCCCGCAGCGCTCCGCAGCGTCGAAGACCTGCCTTGCCACTTGCGGGTCGAACCACTCGCCGCTGCACATCACCTCCGTCAGGTGCGGCGGCCACGACGCCCCGGGCCGCACCGCAGCGGACGCCACCCGTCTCAGGATCGACGGAGTGGTCTCAAGATGGGTGATGCGCGCCTCCCTCAGCCACTGAAGCACCGCGTCCCCGTCATTGCGTATGGACATCGGCGCGACAACGCCTGCCGCGCCACTGGCCAGGGCCGAGATCAGTTGGCAGTAGTGGGCGTCGTAGGTGGGGGCCGCCCACAGCGCCAGGCGGTGGCCCGGCGCAAGGCCATATCTGCCGACGAACTCTGCGCAGTAGTACTCGATCGCCGCACGACTCATCTCGATCAGCTTCGGGTCCGCTGTCGTGCCAGAAGTCCGAACACAGTATGCCGCTGCCTGCGGTGTCCGCACCGCCATGCGTTCGCTGTGCTCGAGAACAGCATGGTCATCCCATTGCCGGGCGGCTTTACTCAGGTCCCGCCCGGTAACGGTGACCAGTTTGTTTATCAGGTTCGCAGGCGTGGTTTCGGCGGATGGGCTGGCCAGGAGGACCACGTCGGCGGCGAACTGATCGATGAGCTGCCGCCGCACGGCGTTGCTTTCCTGGTCGTCGATGACCATGAAGGTCCGCCCCGCCCAGAGACATGCCGCGATCAACGCGCTGACCTCAATCGACGCCGCACCGACGATGGCGACCCGTTCCGCGTGCCGTTGACCGAAGAACTCATCGCATGTGCAGGCAAGGGCACCGAGGCCGGCGTACGACAAGACATTGCCTGTGCCGTCCACCAAGGCTGTCTCGGCAGCTCCACGACGGATGCGCTCATCCAAGATCGTGGCTAGCGCTGCCCGTCCGTCTGGACCAGAGCTGATCATGATGGCTTCCCCTTGGTCACTCGGCGTTCGCCATCATCGCCACGAATTCATTCATGCTGGCCGCAGACATCAGGTCGTCCAGTGAAACGTTGTATCCAGCCTCCCGCAGCCCTCCCAGCAGGGAAAGAATTCCCAGCGAGTCGAGACCAAGCCCGAATACGTCTACCGCCATGTCCGTCAGCTCGCGACCAGTCACTTCGCGGAACTCTTGTTCAAGAACCTTGCGCGCCTGCATCGTCAGCGTCCTTTGTCGAGTAACGCGAAGTAGTCATATCGCCGCGATCACGGCCCATCGCCTTTTCCCTGCACTCCGGCTGCCTGAAGCCAGTGTGTCGACAGTCCAGTGCATCCGTCACCGTACTTATCTGTTGCCTGATGATCTCGGGAAAGTCGGCCATCAGTCGGTGCAGTGCCGAACGGTCATTGTTCTGCTTTGCACTGAATACCGCTACGGGCAGAGCAGAATAAAATCGAAGTACCGTTCTATATCGTTCGCTAATATGGCGTTGCCATAGATCATCGCCGAGCAGCAACTGCAACCGCTCAGACATTAAATTGCTGTGCTCGAACAGCGCCCGCGGGGCATGGAGATCGAGCCCCGTATCTTCTTTGGGCGGCGTGTCCAGGAGTTCATCCCGGTACGCTTCAAGCGCCGCTACGCCGTACAGGCGACCGTCCGGCATGACCAGACCCTGGGTAGCTCGACCCGGATTCCCAGAAGCGAGAAAAAGCTCGAGCTCAGCAACCACGAACCGTGGGTCGAACCGGTAGGATGCCATTGCATTGAATTTGAAGAGAATAAATGATCGCGTCCACGGCTGGTCCGCGTTCGCGCAGGATTCGTAAGCGGCGTCAAGCTCTGCCCATGAAACCTGGGTGGTTTCAAATCGAATCAACTCGTCGTAACCCAGTAGATGCGCGATCCCTGCATCACTATCTGATCCGTAGATAAGAACGTCATGATGACAAGAGCTCTCCCCGTACGTCGGTCGTCTCGGGATAAAGAACTCATCGACAAACGCGTAGATATACCAGCCATCGAGAAGCTGTGCATGCATGAACTCAGCGAAGCTGTGGCCGATCCACCTTTGCATCCACTTACGGTCTGCCCTGATGGTGTGCAGATACGGATTGGCCGCAAAATCATAAGAATAGAAGCACAGCGATGGGGATTCTATCGGGTGTTCATCATAGGCCAGGTGTATGAAGTTTGAGAGAATCCAGTCACGGTTTTTAGGAGCATGCGCCTCGATGATGGAGACCGGGTACGCATACGGCTGGTACGCCCGGATACTGGGATTCGTTGTCACCGGCAAAATTGTGCGGTGACGCCGCAAATCCTCAACGTGTTCCGCCTCTACCCTGTTCACCGGTATTGTCCAACTGCCCACGCGCGCTCGGCCGGCCCCTGAATTCGGCTGACGGCAAGCGCGTCGGACATGTACTCGAGCGGGGTGACGATTTCATCTCGGACCGCCTCTTCCCATGCGGTCGTTGGGCCGATTCCCCACTTGAACCAGGGAGTCAGGTCATCAACCACGAGCGTGGCGCCTGGCTTAGCCAGCCGTCGAGCGTTCGTGATGTCCGCCTTCGCGCACGAGTACTCGTGGCCTCCGTCGATGAAGATGAGATCGAAACCATCCATTGGGCCGGGTATCTGGAAGGCTGGAACCGTTTGCGTGGAATCTCCGTAGATCAGCTGATGGCGATCCGGGTAACGAGAGTCGATGAACTCCTTTGCCGACTTAACGGAGGTCTCGGTGTTGATTTCAAAGGATGTGACCTTCACCTGGGGAGAGCTTTCAAGGAAGGCGATGCTCGAGTAGCCGATATTGAAACCTATCTCGGCTATGGAACTGGCCTTCCGTGCACGCGCTAGATACATGAGATAAAGGACCTGGGCCAGGCAGCTGATTCCGTCGTCCAATGCGTTTCCGTGCCCTTGTGCATGCCGGAATATGTCCTCCATGAGCGAGTTGATACGTGATCGATCGCTGATTCCCGTGTCGGGGAATAGGGCAGACTTGAGTCCTGCTGGAGGCATCGACATGTCCATATGGCAATGTTGACTTTTGAAAGCCACCCCTGTCAACACTTCGGTGCTGCTTGCGCTGAGGAAACTTCAGAAGAGCCGTCATAGCAAGATTCCCTACCGAGGTACCCTCGGTAGGGATGGAGTGATTTATTTGCGCAGCGTCACCCGGGAATCGATCACCCGGAAGGGGGCATATTGCAACCGTCGCTGATCTTGACGGTCCTTCGCTTACCGGTATTGTCCAACTGCCCACGCGCGCTCGGCCGGCCCCTGAATTCGGCTGACGGCAAGCGCGTCGGACACGTACTCGAGCGGGGTGACGATTTCATCTCGGACCGCCTCTTCCCATGCGGTCGTTGGGCCGATTCCCCACTTGAACCAGGGAGTCAGGCTGTCAACCACGAGCGTGGCGCCTGGCTTAGCCAGCCGTCGAGCGTTCGTGATGTCCGCCTTCGCGCACGAGTACTCGTGGCCTCCGTCGATGAAGATGAGATCGAAACCATCCATTGGACCGGGTATCTGGAAGGCTGGAACCGTTTGCGTGGAATCTCCGTAGATCAGCTGATGGCGATCCGGGTAACGAGAGTCGATGAACTCCTTTGCCGACTTAACGGAGGTCTCGGTGTGGATTTCAAAGGATGTGACCTTCGCCTGGGGAGAGCTTTCAAGGAAGGCGATGCTCGAGTAGCCGATGCTAAAACCTATCTCGGCTATGGAACTGGCCTTCCGTGCACGCGCTAGATACATGAGATAAAGGGCCTGGGACAGGCAGCTAACCCGGTCATCCAATGGATTTACGCGATCTTCTGCGTGCCGGAATATGTCCTCCATGAGCGATTGAATACGTGATTGATCGCTGACTCCTAAATCGGAGAACAGGGCAGACTTGAGCCCTGCTGGAGGCATCGACATGTCCATGTCGCAATGTTGGCTTCCGAAATCTACCGCTGTCAACGCTTTGGTGATGCCAGCGCTGAGGCAGCCTCAGAAGAGCCTTCCCGCGTGGCAGCAGGTCAGCTTCCGAGGTAGCGGAACGTCGCGGCATGTTTGTTGTCCCGCCCGGCAGGACAAAAAATTTGCAGTGTCCAGTTGACAGCTCTCTGGCTGACTCTCAGGCAGAGGCGGGGGCGTCTTGGTCACTTCGCGGGTGCAGTCTGTGCCGTCTGGCCGGTGCTGGTCGGCTGCTGGCGTTCGTTGAGTAGTGCGGTGACGGCGATCAGGCCTGCTACCGCGATGAAGGATCCCAGGCCGATGACCCAGCGCGGGCCGAACCATTCCGCCAGCACGCCGCTTGCGAGCATGGCGACGAGCGACACCCCGGCGTAGATGGCGCCGGTCGTGCCCACGATCCGGCCGCGCAGCGAGCGCGGCGTGCTGAGCAGCAGCCAGGTCTGCCCGCCCACCCAGGAGATGGTGAAGGGCAGCCCGGACACGATGAAGGCGATCAGCGCCAGCGGCAGCGACGGCCAGATCGCCAGCACCACGATCGCGCAATTGGAGATGGCGGCGCCGAGCAGGACGGGAAGACGGTACCCCAGTCGGCGGACCACCGTGCCGATCATCGGGCCCGCGATCACGGCCGAGACCGCGAACGCGCTGTTGACCAGGCCCATCTGCCCGGACGTGGCGCCGATCACGCCCAGCATTAGCACTGGAAACAGGGAAGACAGCGGCCCCTCCTTGACCGCGTCAAGGAGTTGCAGGAGTACCAACCCCCGGACGCGACGGCTGCGTCGGAGCATCGCTAGATACCCGTCGCCGCCGCCTTCTTCGCCTTCCTCCGCCGTGCCGCCGGCGGTCGGCGTCTTCCGCCCGGAGCCCCGCAGGAGCAGGCTGAGCAGTGCGGACAGCAGCATCAGCGTCGTCACCCCGATGGCCGTCCAGCGGAATCCGGCCCATCCCATGATGAACCCGCCGAGCGCCGGCCCAATCAGCCTGGTGGCATTGGAGGCGAACGAATTCAGGCCGTTGGCCTCGGCCAGGTCCTCGACGGTGACGTAGTCGGCAATGAGGACCTGCTCGGCGGGAGTGTAGAGCTGCTGCAGGACCGCCTGGGCGAACACCGCGCAGACGAGGCCAAGCGGCGAGTCGGCGAGTGTGAAGAGGGCCACCAGTACCAGCACCCGCAGGAAGAGCGCGATCCGTATGATCCGCAGGGGGGCGCTCCAGCGGTCCGTGACAGTCCCGGCCAGGTGCCCGAAGGCTACCCCGGCCACGGTCGGGACCGCCGCGAGCACGGCTGTCCAGATCGGCGAGTGGGTGAGCTGGTAGAGATGGACGCTCAAGGCGATGCCCACGCCCGATCCCACCAGCGACGAGACCAGGTTGACGACCAGCAACGTCCCGAAGTTCGGATTCCTCATCAAGAACCCGATCGGTTTGACCCCCTTGTTGACGCTCACCTGGCCGCTCCTCTCGGAAGCATGACCACATCAGCCATACGCGAAGACATAATCGAACGTCAGTCATGATGTCAAGGTGTGTCTCTAGCTTGTTGACGATTACAGATGCCAGCGCTAGAACTAGTCAAAGTCGATGGTCAAACCATCAATGCTTGCACTCTGTGAGCGTGCGTGGAGAAGTGGTATGGCAGTCATCAAACTTACACCGCAATCTTCAGTACCCGTACATTTCTCGGCCGAGACCACCCGGCAAGGACCACTAACTATAGGTCAGCTCAACATTCTGAAGTGGATTAATGATTACAATTCGAGAGAGGGTCAGCCGTATCCTACCGTAACGTGTGCCATCAGCCTGAGTGGAACGGCGAGTGTGGAGGATGTCACTGAAAGTCTTGCCCTCCTGATCGCCCGCCATGAAGTGCTGCGGACGTCCTTCGTCACCGGACCGCAGCCATATCAGCGTGTTTCCTCCGTTGGCACATTGATGGTTGATATCTGTTCGCTGGAAGGCGGCCGAACCAATCGGGTTGACGTTGAAGCCGAGCTCGCCAAGTACCTAGAGATCACAGCCCCAAGACAGCCTGCTGGGCAGCGGCTAGCTGGCCAACAATTGCGAGTTGCCCTAGCCACGAGCGCTGAAGTGGTATGCGCAGGCCTCCTTGAGTTCTCTCACATGGCTGTGGATAGGGCAGCCGCGCAAATCCTTGAGCATGAGCTGGCTGAACTAATAAGCGATTCTGCTGCTCGAGTCATAGGACCGCCTCGTCATCAGCCTTTGGATCAGGCGGAACTCGAGCGCTCGGAGCGTGAATGTCAGAAACGTCGTAGAACGCTGGAATACTGGAGCAGCACTCTTGCCGTAATGCCCTCGCCTCTCTACCTGACGCCTTCTGCGGGGTCCGAGCTCACGGAGGCGAACGCTGACGACACGGTGGGCATCTACATGTCATCACCAGCCACTGCACTAGCCGTGCAGTGCGTGAGCGCACGCACGCGAACTAGCCGGTCCAGCTGCCTGCTTGCCGCGTTGTGCGCCGTACTCTCAGTGCGTACCGGCTATCGCGAGATAGTCTTTCCCGTCATGCCATCAAACCGCTTTGAGCGCCACCTTTACGACTACGTCGGTACGCTTGCTCAAACAGGCATCGCCGCTATCGATGTCGGCTCTGCGAGCTTCGATGAATTGGTAAGGCAGGCATGGCGTGGCATGCTAAAAGGTTGCATGCACGGCGTTTACGATGCCTATGAGGTCGAAGAAATCGGTAACCGGATATCGCATGACCGCGGCGTCTATTTCTGTTTCGATGCCATCTACAACTGTAGTGTCATCGAAAGCGGTGTACCAATGAATGAACGTGCACCATCGCCCGAGTACATGACCGCCATGCTGAGTCGGACTCAACTGCGCCGTTACCCTATGCCGTACCGTCTGGCAACACCCGTCCGATTCGATGTTTCCAGGCTGGAAGGCGAGGTAGAACTGTGTGGCTGGAGTTCCGACGTTGGCCGAGTGCCAGCGGAACACCTGACATCGTTGCTGCAGGCCATTGAGCGTCTCCTGGTAGCAGCAGTCGGCGGCAACCTCGATCACCAGGGTATAATCGATGTCCTTCAGATGGAGCCAGTCCGCCGGGACTCGAACTGGGTAAAGACCGATATCCAGTGGGTTGAGCTGGCTGAAATCCAGAGACTCCTCGATGACGCGTTCGCACCAGCCAAGGCGCGGATTTTTTCACAGGTAGCCGGCGAACCGCTTGTGGCGTATGTCGAGGCTTCCGATTCCGTCCGTACGCCGGAACAAGCTCACGCACGGTGCATGGCTATGATACCCGCACACCCGTCAGCGATGACGCCGCGCTATTACGTTATATGCGAGGCAGTTTCGGTTGGCGTTGACGACCCCATCGGTTGGCCGGCAGGGACAAGTGCAGGGACGGGAAGGAGCGCGGGCATCTAAACATTCAATGCCAGTCCAATGAGGCGCTGCAAAATCGATCGCCGCCGTGAATATCCGACGCAATGCCGGATCCGTATTGCTGGTGATATCAAGTGCCTCGCGACGGGCTGCGTCCGCGGGCCCTTGGATTTCCCAAATTCGCATCAACGTGGGCCTTGAACTCAAGGAGCCTGGCACGAAGCACCGGAATGGGACCGGTCTCACTGAAGATCACCAGAGCCTCGCCGGTTGCATCGGACCGAGCATATGCCGATCAAGGCGATCGCTCGGCATATGGGCATCTCGAAGAACACGGTCAAACGGGCGCTGGCTGCCGATACGCCGCCGA
Source organism: Sphaerisporangium sp. NPDC088356 (assembly GCF_040685555.1). NCBI lineage: Bacteria > Bacillati > Actinomycetota > Actinomycetes > Streptosporangiales > Streptosporangiaceae > Sphaerisporangium > Sphaerisporangium sp. NPDC088356. The sequence continues at coordinate 130,734 of NZ_JBFBIK010000001.1, read as the reverse complement.
GGTACCAGCGGCCGAGCAAGGGATCGATCGTGGATGCGGTGGAGCCGCAGATCCGGGCGTTGCTGACGCAGTTCCCGGGCATGCCGGCGACGATGATCGCCGAGCGGATCGGATGGACGCGTTCGATCACGGTGCTCAAGGACCGGGTTCGTGCCCTGCGGCCGCAATACAAGCCGGTCGATCCGGTGTCACGGACGACATATCAGGCCGGTGAGCTGGCCCAGTGTGATCTGTGGTTCCCACCGGCGCGGGTGCCGCTGGGCGCAGGTCATCTCGCCAGCCCGCCGGTGCTGGTCATCGTCAGCGGCTACTCACGGTGGATGATGGCCCGGATGCTGCCCTCACGCAGGGCCGGAGATCTGTTCGCCGGGCACTGGGCGCTGTTGTCGAAGCTTGGTGCCGTGCCCAAGACGCTGGTATGGGACAAGGGGCTTCCCCCATGAACGTGAACACCGATTTCAGGCGGCAGACTTGAGGTTATCTGCCGTCTTCTCATAGTCGATCGGGCTGAGTGTCGAGGTTGTCGGCCCTGGTGTTTGGCTCGACATGGGTCCATGCGGTGATGGATCCGCGGTCGGCCACCACGTACTGGCGGGGTGCTCCAGGGCCCCATCGGCTGGTGACCAGGATCTGTTTGACGCCGGTGGTGCGCAGTAGGAAGTAGGAGGGGACCACCGCGACGATCAGGTCGTCGTCCCAGTGGTTGACCTCCATGGGCAGCCGGACGTACTCGGTGTCGCTGGGAGGGGGCTTTCGTAGACGCCGACGATTTCCGCGGTGCCGGTCGCCGGCGGACCGAACGCGTGCCCGTTGACGTGTAGCTCGCTGCCCGGCGACCCGGCAGGCGGCTCCACCGAGTCGATGTGGGGCAACTCGCCGAGTTCGAACTCGACAGTGTTGCTTTCGCCCCAGGGAGTCCGGACACGAACCGACTTGACTCCGGTGCCGTCCAAGGTCGTGAGGGCAGGTACCCGCAGGGTGATGCTTTCCGGGCTCCACCCCCCTAATCGCCGTGCGTGGTCGGGTGAGATCGTCGGGTGAGCTGGCGCCGATCAGCAACGCCTTGCGGACACCACCATCAAGGTGCTCACCCCAGCCGGCACGATCGTTATCCTGCCCCACCTGACGCCGACCGACTCCGCACCGCACCGCGTTCTCCGGCTCACACCGCCCAGGAGTCGATCCGCGCTGCCGCGCTGCCGCGATCCGCTCCGAGCAAGCCGCGGTTTCCACCTCGGGGCAGGCGGCCCAGACGTCCCGCGCGGTGCCATACTCCTCGAACGGCCACCCAAGGCGCCTCCACGCAGCCAGCCATCATTTCCTCCACCCAGGAAGACCCGGCCAGCCTCGCCCGGGTCTCCCCGCTCCACCCCTTCATCCGCTACCTGGAAGCGCTCCGTGTCTTCGACCTCGTCGACGATCCCCAGTCGCCCGATCGCCATCACCGACCTGTCGCCCTCCGGACCACGCAACGGAAAAGCGCCCTTCCTGAACGGCAAACCATGAGCCATGATGGAAATAGCGCGCTCGTACAGCCGGGCCAGTAAAGGGGATTCGTCACATGAACCCGCTCGATGACGCCCAACCCGCCTTCGAATCCGAGCTATTTGATCTCGGTAGAGTTTCACTGACGGTGCTGCGAGGAAGACCCCCTGCCGCAATCGGACCGGCCCTGCCACATGTCGTTGAGGAAGCCGAGGACCCAACCAGAACCAAGACCTCCTGCTCGAACGCAACCGGAGTCGGCTGACCCTCGGCTCGTCGCAGTCGATCACGCAGGGAGGCTTGCCGTGCAGGCAGAAGATCCTTTTGATGACCTGGGCTTCCGAACGTACAAGGTTCCCCGGAGCGACTTCGATCAACTGGCGCACGGGCAGGCGACGCCTCGCGTAGTCCGCGGGATCCGGCAGGCCGAACACAGCCGGCGCCTACTCCTGCTGCGTGCGGTTGACGAGAAACTCAAGAAGCAGCCGGACCTCATGGGTCCCCTGCCGCATCCGGACCGCGCCTGGGAGCTAGTCGACCGGGTGGAGCAGGTTTCCCGCCGCACCCTCGATCTGGTGCTCGCCCATCCGTACACCGGAGCGTGGGCCGGCTACACGACCCGGCTGCTGCGCAACCGAATCACCGGTGTCTGCCCACTGTGGGTGCATGTCGGGCATCTGCACGCACTGGCCGCCGCCGCGGGAATCCGGGCCGGCCTCAGCTTCGAGACCCGCATACCCGTATGGGACGGCGGCGCCATGCTGCCCACGCTATCTCGTACCGATGTACCGGCGTGACTCCCGCGAACGCTTCCTGACGCTGTGGCGCGACGACCCCCGGCCCATTGGCGGTGTCGTTCAGGGGGTGTACGCGTTTTTCGGTGTGACCGCATTCTGGCGAGCACTCACACACCACGGAAAAGGCAACACGAAATACCGGGCCGAATTCGAGTTCGGCTACTGGCGAGCGGGGACCTGGCACACGCTCCCGCGGTGTCGACGGCTCACTCTCCCCAGGCCCCACCGCCCCTTCAACGAACCGCGACGATGGGGAGGACCGTCGCATCTGCCGGGCGACCACGGGACTATCGGCCAAAACGCGGAATTTTCCACCTCGTGTCCATCAAGTCGAAAAGGCTTCGTGTTATGCATTTCAGGATCCTTGGTTCGCTGGATGTTTCACTTGATCGAATGGCCTTACAATTCCCGAACGGCCGCCAGCGAACCATATTAGCGATGCTACTCATGCAGGTAGGAAATCTCGTATCGCTCGACCGGATCACTGAGGGGATATGGGGAGAGGATCCACCCGTCACCGCCAAGGGCCAGATCCAGACCTGCATATCTGCCATGCGGCGTCAGCTGCGGAAATTCGGCGACGACCATGTGATCGTCACCAGCCTGGTAGGCTATACCATCCATATTCCCACCGAGTCGCTCGACTCTGCCGTGTTCCGCCGGATGATCAACTCCGGCCGGGAGCTAGCTGCTGCCGGAAAGATTAGGGATGCAGCAGCCGAGCTTCGTGCCGCGCTCGCGCTTTGGCGCGGCACGGCGGTCGCCTCAGACGTCGAGAGCGGGGTGGTCAGAACGATGGCGATTCGGCTTGAAGAGGAACGAATCAGGACCACCGAAGAGTGTATCGAGCTTGAGCTCAAACTCGATCGGCATCACGAACTCGTAGCCGAGCTGAGTGAGCTCGTCAGAGCTTACCCACTGCGCGAGTCGCTGAGAGCGTTGCACATGCTCGCCCTGTACAGGTCAGCCCGGCAAGCAGACGCCCTTGAATCATTCCAGGAAATCCGGGCCATCCTCAGAGAGGAACTTGGCCTGGAGCCATCCGACCAGCTTGATAGGCTGCACAAGTCCATCCTGAATCGGGAAAATTCGCTTACAATCGCGCCCCGAACTGGTCTCGGATCGGAATCTACAGGCAAGGTTGCCACCATTATCCCCCGACAGCTTCCGCCGACTATCGCCGAAATCACCAGTCGAGACGGTGTGCGATGACGCGCCGAGACGATTGCTGACGTTGCCTGAGGTGCTCGAATAACTCGGCGGCGGCTCTTGACCGGCTATTTATTATCCAGCGGCCGTGAGGATGACGACCGCACGGTCTTTGTCGCGGAGCGGCACCTGGCATGGGTCGGACGCCCATCTAGCTAGCCGCGTGATGCGTCTCCCTCGGGTGTCAATGAGCACAGTAGGCGCGGCTAGGCCCGGACAACAGTGATCGCGGGCGGGCCAGGATCAAACCGCCGACCTTCCGCTTTCAGTCCTTGATGTGGCTGCGCGTACGCCCTGCGGGGGTGAAAATCGGGGGTGGTTGCCCGCCGACGTCGAGTCCGCCTGGTGCTTGGTCGAGGCGGTTTTCAGTCTGACGCCGGAGCTGCCCGAGGGGCCCTGGATTGTTGCTTCGAGCACGAGAGCCCGGCTCTTGATTCCCCCTAACGGCTCCCCGGGCAACCACCCACCTGTCTGCCGCGGGAGAAGACGAGGACCAAGGGTGCAGGAGACCAACGAGTCGCTGGAGCTCATCGAGCGGGTCGCGGCGACTGATATCGGCAAGAGCGGTGTCTCCAGCGTGCTCTGCGAAGTCGTACAGGACTTCTGCGCCGTCGGTGTAGAGGCGGCGGCTGGCCAGGGCGTACTCGACACCGAGCTCGCGTTTCAAGGCGTCAATCGCTGGCCGGACGCGCTGTAGAGGTAGGCCGGAGTGCCGGAAGGCGGCAAGCGCGTATCCTTCCGCCAGCCCGACGAAGGGGAGCGCTGGTTCGTGGCGGCGGTCAGGGCGCTTTGCGGTGATCCACCGGTTTACCGTGGACAGACCCGCGTTCGTAGCCGTAAGCCCAGGTGCTCAGTGTCGATGGCGGAACAGAAAGATAAGACGCGGCTTCGGCGACGCCGTACAGCGGAGTTGAGAACCGATCGACAGCCACGCGTCACCTCCCTTTCGGCCGGTCACCTCGTTAGCCAATGCTACCGAGGTGACCGGTCGATGTCCTCGGGAAGGGAGTGATCCGATTACCGAGGGTCGCTCGCTCTGTCGCTGTACGTCAGCAGGCTGATGACGCCGTCGACGTACCCCGGGTTGGCGCCCGCCGGTGTCGGTCACATGCCGAGCGAGCGTTTCAGGAAGTCGGCCTGGAGGTGGAGGAGGTTCTCGGCGACGGCTTCCTGCGGGGTCATGTGGGTCACGCCCGGTAGGGGGAGGACCGTGTGCGGGCGGCCGGCGGCCGTCAGGGCGGCGGAGAACCGCAGGGTGTGGGCGGCGATCACGTTGTCGTCGGCCAGCCCCTGGATCAGCATGAGGGGGCGCCGCAGGTTGGCCGCCTCGTGGATGATCGAGTTGCGCGTGTAGTTGTCCGGCTCCTCGTCCGGGTGGCCGAGGAAGCGTTCCTTCCAGTGGGTGTCGTAGAGCCGCTGGTCGGTGGGGGCGGCTCCGGCGACGGCGGCGTGGAAGACGTCGGGGCGCCGCAGCACGGCAAGCGCCGCGAGGAAGCCCCCGAACGACCAGCCCCTGATCGCCACCCGTGACAGATCGAGGTCGGGATACCGTTCGGCCGCCGCGTGCAGCGCCGACACCTGGTCGTCCAGCACCGGGGCGGCGACGTCGCCCCGGATCGTCTTCTCCCACGCGGGCCCCCGGCCGGGAGTGCCGCGGCCGTCGGCGACGACCACCGCGAACCCCTGCTCGGCGAACCACTGGGAGACCAGGAACGTCCAGCTGCGGGCGGCGACCACGAGCTGGAGGCCCGGTCCGCCGTAGGGGTCCATGAGCACGGGAAGCTTCCCGGAACCCGGCTCGTGCCAGGACGGCAGCAGCACGGCCGTACGCAGCTCGCGCTCGCCGGCCCGCATCAGCTCGACCCGGGGCGTGAGCACGGGCTTCTCGGCGTGGGAGACGATCTCGGCGACCGGCTTCCCGTGGCGGTGGACGGTCACCAGCGTCCCGTGGTGGGCGAGCGACCGCGCGGTCACCACCGTGGTCCCACCGGACAGCCGCCCGCCGTACACGCCGGGCTCATCGCTGAGCCGCTGGAGCCCGCCGGCCGGGGAGCAGGTCCACAGGTGGACTTCAGTGGACTCCTCAGAAGCGGTGAACAGGATCGTGTCGCCGTCGACGTCCAGTACCTCCCGTAGCTGGAGGCCGGGCGGGGTCACCGGCTCGCCGTCGACGAGCAGGCGCCGCGTCTCGTCGTGGTCCTCGGCCGATACGAGCTCGCCGGACGCGGTGAGCGCGGGCAGGCCCGGCACGATCTCCACCCACGCGGCGTCGTGGTCCTCACGGCGGACCGTGGTGGCCCCGGTCTCCGGGTCGACCTCCAGGAGCCGCATGATCCGCTGGTCGCGGCTCTGCACCGACACCAGGAGGTCCGCCCCCCAGCGCACCGCGACGACGTACTCGAACGCGGCCCGATCCCACTCGACGGGCACCCGCGAGCCGTCGAGTGCGATCAGCCACAGGGAGACGTCCGCGTTGGCCGTGCCGGCGGCGGGATAGGCGATCTGCCGGGGCGGGCTCGCCGGGTTGGCGGGATCCGAGATCCACCACCGTTGCACCGGGGAGGTGTCGACCCGTGCGACGAGCAGGCGCGAGCCGTCGGGCGCCCACCAGTACCCGTGAGCCCGGCCCATCTCCTCGGCCGCGACGTGCTCGGCCAGCCCGTACACGACCTCCGGTCCGTCGGGCTCCGCCAGCGCCCGGTCACCGCCGCCGTCGGCGACCCGTAGCGCGCCCCGCGCGACGTACGCGATGCGCGTCCCCGAGGGGTCCGGGCGGGGATCGACCACCGGCCCGCGCACGTCAAGCTCGCGGACCGCGCTCACCGGCTGATCGAGGCGGGCGGTGAACAGGCGGCCCGAGAGGGTGAACGCGGTGAGGTCTCCTCGGGCGTCGGTGGCGTAGTCGACGACCCCGGCGGACTGCTCGCGTGACCGCTCGCGGCGGGCCTTCTCCTCCTCGGGCACCTCTTCGGCCCCCTCGTGCAGCGTGAGGGGATCGACGACGAGCCGCTCCTCGCCGGTCTCGACGTCGAGCGTCCACAGGCACGTCACGGGATCGTCCCCGCCTCGCGACCTGAGGAACGCCACCCGGTCGCCGCCGGGCGAGACGCTGAACCTGCGGGGCACGCCCAGGCTGAATCGTCGGGTACGGGCGAACTGGCGGGGGAAGTTCGGTTCGGTCATGCCCGACATGCTGCCAAGTGCCGTCCGTTCTCGCCCCTCCATTAAATCCGGACGAATGGGACGACCGGTCAGTCGTGGCGGAGGATGAAGTCGTCCTCCGCGTCTCCCCAGCCCACCGAGCCCACGGCCCACAGCCGGGAGGAGCCGGGAACCCGGGTGATGCCCGTCCTGCCGATGTCGTCGGACTCCGGGTACTGCTGGTCCGCCCGCTCCCGTCGCAGCAGCGGGCCGTACGACGGTGTCCACTTCTGGCCGTCGAAGTGGAGGAAGAGCACCTGGCCCGAGTGGTCGGCGTCGATGCCGCTGATCCACACGTCGTCCGACGCGGAGGCGGTGACCCCGTCGAGTTTCCCCCGGGCGATCGGGATCTGGACCTGCTGCCACGAGGCGCCGTCCCAGTGGAGGACGAGCGGGACCTCCGCCGTGCCGCCCGGGGGCGACACGCTGCCTACCGCCCACACGTCGGACGGTGTGACCATCCAGACCCTGCGCAGGACGCCTCCGGCGATCTCGGGTGTCCGGCCGCGCTGCCAGGACTGGATGTCGGGCCCCGACACGGCGGTGCCGTGCCAGACCATCGGCGTGCCGGGGGTGCCGGGCGGGGCGTCGGCGCCGACCGCCCATACGTGGCCGGGCTTGGCGGTGACCGCCGTGAAGTACCCGTCGGCGCGCAGGGCGTTGCGGAATCCCCGTCCCTTCCATTCCATGATCACCCCTTGCGAGGGGGTGCGGCCGACGAGCCAGGCGTGCCCTCCGGTGGTGGCGACGTCGGACAGGAGGTAGTCGTCGGCCACCCCGAACGGATGCCACCCGGTCCAGTCGCCGCCGTCCCAGTGCGCGGCGTAGGCGTTCTCGGCATTACCGACGATCCACACGTCGGCGGGGCCGCCCGCGCTGACGCCGACCAGATGCCAGGCGTCCGAAGGGGAGACCGCCGTCTGGGTCCAGCGCGTGCCGTCCCAGTGCTGGAGGGCCGGGACGCCCTCCCTGTCCTCGGCGCTGTCCTTGTAGCCCACCGCCCAGGCGTCGCGCGGGCCGGTCGCCGCCACGTCGAGGAGCGCCGCGCTCCCTTCGAGCTTCGCGCCCGTGACGGGCTTCCACCTGGGTGAGACCACCGTCTCGCCCGTCGCGCTGGCGGCGGGGGTGGTGGAGGTGGTGGAGGCGGTGGAGGCACGGCTCGGTGCGGGGCCGGTGGGAGGGTTCGTCGCCGGTGTCGCGGGACGGCCGCCTCCGCAGGCCGTCACCAGAGCCAGGCAGGTGATCGCGATCGGCCACCGCCGCTTTTTCCCCATGGCACGGCATGCTCCCAGGAAGCGTCCCGGCCACGCCACCGATCCGCCCCTAACGCGCCCCGGGCTAGCCGATCTGCCGCGCGACGTCCTCGTACACGTTCAGGACAAGGTCCCAGAAGCGGGACACGTCGAGCGAGGTGCCCACCAGGGCGTTGGGCTCGCGGCCGGCGAGGTTGAAGTCGGTCACGGTCATCCCCGAGGTGAACCGGCCGGCCGTCTCGACCTGGACCACGGCGGGTTCCAGCGTGACCAGCGAGGGGTCGATCAGGTACGCGATCGTGCAGGCGTCGTGGATCGCGGGGCCCTCGTCGGCGGTGACCATGCCGTAGAACTCCACGCAGGGCACGAGCAGGTCGGCGCCGAGCCTGCCCATGGCCCGCATGCGGTCGACCACCTTCCCGACGGCGAGGGCCTGGCGGCTCACGTCCAGGCCGAGCATCGTCACCGTCCATCCCGCGCCGAACGCGACGGCGGCGGCCTCGGGGTCGGCGGCGATGTTGAACTCGGCGGCGGGGGAGTAGTTGCCGCGGGTGTACGAGCCGCCGAGGATCGCGAACTCGCGCGCCCACTCGGCGATCCTCGGCTCCTTGAGCAGGGCCAGGGCAACGTTGGTGAGCGGGCCGATCGCGACCAGGGTGATCTCGCCGGGGGCGGCCCTGAGCGTCTCGATGATGAAGTCGGCGGCGTGCCCGTCGCGGGGCGGGAGGGTGGCCTCGGGCAGCCGGGCCTCGCCGAGGCCGAGCCGGCCGTGGACGTCGGCCGCGTCCACCGGGGTACGCAGCAGGGCGCCCGCGCTGCCGGCCGTCACCGGGACGCCGGGGAAGCCGAGGAACTCCCGCAGCCGCAGCGCGTTGCCGGTCGTGTAGGCGAGGTTGACGTTGCCGCCGACCGTCGTGATGCCGACGATCGAAAGGGCCGGGCTCCCGTGTGCGAGCGTGATCGCCAGCGTGTCGTCGATGCCGGGATCGCAGTCGATGATGATCTTCTTGGGCGCCACCCACCCAGCTTGGACGACGGCCCGACATACCGGCAAATCGGGAATAGGGGTCGCGGCTCCTCGGTTAGCCCGGACCATGGAGCCGACCAAGCGTGGCCGGGTGAAGGTTGAGCCCACCGCCAAGCGTGTCCGCGCGTACATCGGAGGGCGGCCGGTGGCCGACACCTCCAGCGCACTGCTGGTGTGGGAGATCCCCTACTACCCGACGTACTACTTCCCGACGGACGACGTCGACATGGAACGCCTCACGGCGACGGGGCGGACCGACCACTCGCCCAGCAGGGGCGACGGCGACGTCTACGACATCGAGGACCGATCCGGCGCCGCCACCGTCTACGGCGACTCGCCCATCGAGGAGCTCAAGGGCAGGGTACGGTTCGAGTGGTCCGCCATGGACGCCTGGTTCGAGGAGGACGAGGAGGTCTACGTCCACGCCCGTGACCCGTACACCCGGGTGGACATCCTGGCGAGCCAGCGGCACGTGCGCGTCGAGGTGGACGGGGTGACGGTCGCGGACTCGCGCGGGGCGCGCATCCTGTTCGAGACCGGCCTGCCGCCGAGGTACTACCTCCCGAAGACCGATGTCCGCTTCGACCTGCTGGAGCACACCGACACGGTGACGCACTGCCCGTACAAGGGGCAGGCGGAGTACTGGTCGGTGGGCGGCAGGGACGAGAACAAGGACATCGTCTGGTCCTACCGGACGCCTCTCCTGGAGTCGCAGAAGATCGCGGGGCTGGTCGCCTTCTACAACGAGAAGGTCGACACCTACGTCGACGGCGTCCTGCAGGACCGCCCGAACACCCATTTCTAGGCCGCACGCGTACGGCTCGCGGGTCATGCCGTGCACGAGCCGTAGCACGATGCCGTGCGCGAGCCGTACGGGAACCGCGTCGGAGAGGTCAGCGCCGGATGACGTGCAGGACGCTGGCGATGCGCTCCGCCGCCGTGACGATGTCGGAGGCGTGGCCGATGCGGCCGGCCCACGACAGCCAGAACCACCACTCGCCGTCGGCGGCGTTGGCGGCGAGCACGTCTTCGGTGACGGCCGGGGCCATCGGATTGATCACACGGAGGCGCGGATAGAGTCCGGTGCGCGCCGTGAGGCGCACCTGGAAGGCGTGGGCCTCCAACTGCGCGGCGAGTCGCTCCAGGTGGTCGATGGCCTCGGCCGACTGGATGCTTGGTTCTGCCGTCTTCATGGTGGTCTCCAGCGGGGACAAGGTGGGACCGGTTGGGGACCAGACTGAACCCGTGAGCGCCGACCGGCAATCAGAGCAAATCCACTGATAAGTGGAATACCGTCGGTCAGAGCCCAGGTTTACGTGGAAACCACGCGGATGCCCCAGGCATCAGTCCCATAACGCTGTAGGTCTTTAGGTGCTGGCTGGTTAACATCTGGGAAACATCCGTAAGGCGGAACACTCCAGTGGCGGAGGGCGGAAATGGCCCGTGGAGAGCATTCCCCAGCGTGCGCGCGGCGCTGGAGGGAGCAGGCCGTGGCCCGGCAGTGGAGCCCATGGCAGACGGCCCAGGCCATCAACGGCTGCTGTGGCGTCAGCCTTCTCAAGGCGCACCGCCTCGCACGCGGGTGGTCGGCGCGCCAGGCGATCGAGGAGCTGGAGCGGCTCTGCGAGACCCACTCGCTCGGCCTGCCCCGGGCCAGCATCGACCTGCTGAACGCCTGGGAGAACAACCGTGCGCGTCCCCGGCCGCAGACGATCGACCAGATCGCCCGGCTCTACTCCGCCAACGCCGTGCGCCTCGGCCTGGCCGCCGACTACTGCGACGACGGTGACAGCCCGAACGTCGTGGTCGTCACCCCGGCCCACGCCGTCCCGGCCGAGGACGCCCTCCCTCACTCCCGCGTCCCCACGCTGGACCCCGACGACGAGGCCGAGCGCCGCGCACTCTTCCACCACGCCCTGCTGAGCTCCGGGCTTCCCCTCAACGGCCGCCTGCTGGCCGAGGTCGAGCGCACCCGCCAGGACATGGACCGCACGCTGGCCACCGGCACGATGAGCGAGGACCAGCTCGACCGGCTCGACGAGCAGGTCCTGCGCTACCGCCGTGAGTACATCAAGAGCGCTCCGCTGCCGATGCTCTACCGGCTGATGCTGGAGATCGCCGACGTACGCAGGCTCGTGTCCTCCCGGCAGCCCGCCGTCACCCAGCGCCGCCTGCTGAACGCCACGACCATGCTGGCCCTGCTCTCGGCCGACGCGCTCATGAAGCTCGGCGACACCCGTCAGGCCCACGCCTGGTACGGCACCGCGCGGGCGGCCTCCGACGACATGGGAGAGGTCAGGCTGCGCGCCCTCGTGCGTGCGCAGGAGGCCATGCTGCCGTACTACTACGGCGACCTCACCGAGACCGTACGGCTCGCGCGCGAAGCCCGGATGCTGGCCGGGAGCGCTCCAAGTTCGCCCGCGGCGCTCGGCGCGGCCGCCGAGGCGAGGGCGCTGGCGCGCATGGGCGATCACCAGGCCGCCCGCGTCGCGCTGGCCGAGGCGGAGCGCATCTTCTCCCGCATGCCGCGCGAAGGGGCCGACCACCTGGCGTTCCGCTTCTCCGAGCGGCGGCTGCAGTTCTACCGCATGGGCACGCTCATCGAGCTGGGCGAGGCCGAGCAGGTGCAGGAGTGGATCTCACGGCCCTCCAGCCCCTACACGATCGACCCGGCGCTCGTGCTGCTCGACCAGGCGGCGCACGTCGCCAGGGACGGCGGGTTCGACGAGGCCTGCCGGCTGGCCGAGCAGGCCCTGACCCAGGTGCCGCCGGAGCACCGCACCTCGATCGTCGTCACCCGCGCCCGCGCCCTGCTGTCCATCGTCCCGCGCGGGGAGCGGCGCACGCCCGCCGCGCGACATTTACACGACCTGCTGGCGGAGGCGGGCCCGCAGCTCGCGCTGGAACGTCCATGAGCATGCTGGCGGACGAGGCCGCCGCGATCCTCGTGGAGGTGTGCGAGAGCGTCGGCCTCGATGCCCGGGATGCGCAGTTGCTCCGCGTGCGGAGCAACGCCGTCTTCAAGCTCCGTGACGAGATCGTGGTCCGCATCGCCACCGCGCCGGACGCCCTCACCCGCCTGCCCGTCGTGCTGGCCGTGGCGAGGTGGCTCGCCGACCAGGGCTTCCCCACGGTGCGCCCGGCCGACGAGCTGTGCGAGCAGCCGCTGGTGTACGACGGGCGCGTGGTGACCTTCTGGCACTACGTTCCCGCGAGCGGCAGGCCGACGACCACGCAGCTCGGGAACATCCTGCGCAGCCTCCACCTGCTCCCGGTGCCGCCGTTCCCGCTGAAGCGGCTCTCCGACCCGCTGGCGGAGGTGCGCGACTCGGTGGAGCACCGCAAGGAGGTGCTCACGCCGTGCCAGCGGGCGTGGCTGCGCGACCGGGTGGCGGAGCTGACCACGCGGTGGGCGGAGCTGGACACGGCCGAGCCGCCGGTGCTGCTGCACGGGGACGCGTGGATCGACAACCTGCTGCGCTGCCAGGACGGCCACGCCGTGCTGTGCGACTGGGACGGGGTCGCCGTGGGCCGCCGCGAGTGGGACCTGGTGCACACCTACCACGGGCAGCGGCGGTTCGGCCTGACGGCGGCCGATGTCGACGACTTCGCCGGGGCCTACGGCTCCGACCTGCGGGCTTGGCACGGCTACCCGACGCTCATGGAGATCAGGGACATGTACGCCGTCGGCATCCACATCCGCAACGCGACCCGTGACCCGTTCTCCCGCAAGGAGCTGCCGCGCCGGCTCGACTCGCTCACGCGCGGTGACGGCCAGGCCCGCTGGTACCTCGCCGAACCCGCCTGATTGTAAACCAGGCAAACCAGGCAAAATGGCCATTGTGTCTTTGGTGCCGTTTTCGAGCAGGCAGGAGGCAGGGTGATCTCCGGCTTTCCGTTGGACGCGGGGCTTCTCTCGCCTGTACGGGCGGGCGCGGCCGTGGAGGCGGTGACCTGCGACCAGGCGTTCCTGCGGGGCATGCTCGACGCCGAGGCCGCGCTGGCCCGGGCGCAGGCACGCCTCGGCATCGTGCCGTCGCCGGTGGCGGAGGCGATCACCGAGCTGTGCGGCAAGATCGAGATCGACGTGGTGGAGCTGGCGCGCCGGGCGCGGGGCGCGGGGAATCCCGTGGTGCCGATGCTGGCGGAGCTGCGCGCCGCCGACGACTCCTTGAGCGGATTTATCCACCGGGGGGCGACAAGTCAGGACATTGTGGACTCGGCGCTCATGCTGATGGCCGCGCGGGCACGCGAGGTGATCATGGCAGACCTCGGCCGCACGCTCGACGCCCTGGCCCGCCTCGCCGCCGAGCATCGGCAGACCCCGATGGCCGGGCGCACCCTCGGGCAGCACGCCGTGCCGGTGACGTTCGGCCTCAAGGCGTCGGGCTGGCTCCTGCTGGTCCTCGACGCCAGGTCCGTCCTGCGCGAGGCGCGGCTCCCCGCCCAGCTCGGCGGGGCCGCGGGCACGCTCGAAGGTCTCGGCCCGGCCGGGCTGATGGACGTCTTCGCCGACGAGCTCGGCCTGGCGCGAGCCGTACTGCCGTGGCACTCGCGCAGGACGGCGGTGGCGGGGCTCGGCGCGGCGCTGGCCACGACGGCGGGGGCGCTCGGGAAGATCGCGGGCGATGTCGTCCTGCTGACACAGAACGAGGTGGGGGAGGTGGCCGAGCCGGCGGCTCCCGGACGGGGAGGATCGTCGGCGATGGCGCACAAGCGCAACCCCGTGCTGTCCATCCTCATCCGGTCGGCCGCCTCGCAGGTGCCCGCCCTCGCCCAGATCCTCCAGTCGTCGCTCGTGTCGGAGCACGAGCGGGCGACCGGAGCCTGGCACGCCGAGTGGGCGCCGTTCCGCGAGTGCCTGCGCCTCGCCGGAGGCGCGGCGGAGCTGGCCGCCGAGCTCTGCGCCGGCCTGGAGGTCTCCCCCGGGCGCATGCGCGCGAACCTCGCCGTCACCGGCGAGCTGACCGGGGGGCTCGGCGCGTCCGGGGACCTCGTCGACCGCGCGCTGGAGGCGTACCGCGCGGCCGTGTGAGCGACGGAGCGGCCGGCCGGTACGGTCGATCGCAGGACGAGGGGAGACGACATGGAGTTGCGCTACGAGGTGACCGGGCCGGATGACGGGCCGCTGCTGGTGCTGGGGCCCTCGCTCGGCACCACGAGGCACCTGTGGAAGCCCCAGATGGCCGAGCTGAGCCGTTCGTGGCGGGTGCTCCGCTACGACCTGCCGGGCCACGGCGCCTCTCCTGCGGCCAAGGGCGAGTTCTCCATCGAGGACCTGGCCAGGGACGTCCTCGCCCTCGCGGACACCGAGCGCTTCGCCGTGGGCGGGGTTTCCCTTGGCGGGGCCGTCGCGATGACCGTCGCGGCGCTGGCCCCCGAGCGGATCTCCGACCTCGTGCTCTGCTGCACCTCGGCGCGGTTCGGCGACCCGGCGTCGTGGCACGAACGGGCGGCGCGGGTACGGGCCGAGGGGATGGCGTGGCTGGCGGGCATCGTGACCGCCCGGTGGTTCACGCTGGGGGTCGACCCGGAGCTGGCCGAGCCGGTGCAGACGACGCTGCTCGGCGCCGACCCGGAGTCCTACGCGCTCGCCTGCGAGGCGATCTCGGCCTTCGACCTGCGCGACCGGCTGCAGCGGATCACGGCGCGCACCCTGGTGATCGCGGGCGACCAGGACCCCTCGACCCCCGTGGAGCACGCCGAGACCCTCGTCGAGGGCATTCCCAACGCGCGCCTGGCCGTGGTCGCCGAGGCGGCCCACCTGGCCAACCTGGAGCACGCGGACGTCGTGTCCGGGCTGATATCGCGGTTCCTCGGCCACGGCAGGGGCATCAAGGTGCGGCGAGAGGTGCTCGGCGACGCCCACGTCGAACAGGCCCTGGCCGCCGCGACCGACTTCACGGCCGACTTCCAGGACTTCATCACCCGGTACGCCTGGGGGGAGATCTGGACGCGGCCCGGGCTCGACCGCAGGACGCGGAGCTGCGTCACGCTCACGGCCCTGGTGGCCCGCGGCCATATGGACGAGCTGGCCATGCACGTGCGGGCGGCGCTGCGCAACGGGCTCACTCCCGACGAGATCAAGGAAGTGCTGCTCCAGACGGCCGTCTACTGCGGCGTTCCGGCGGCGAACGCGGCCTTCGGCGTCGCCCAGCGGGTGCTCCGGGAGGACTCCTGACCCGGCCGTGTGCTTCCTCGCTCGACTCGCCCCATGTCACTCTATGTAGCGAAATATCGGTATTTTTTGTGCTCTCCCAGGTGCATATGCGCGAGC
Organism: Sphaerisporangium sp. NPDC088356; assembly: GCF_040685555.1. NCBI lineage: Bacteria > Bacillati > Actinomycetota > Actinomycetes > Streptosporangiales > Streptosporangiaceae > Sphaerisporangium > Sphaerisporangium sp. NPDC088356. Next base: position 115,485 of record NZ_JBFBIK010000001.1, on the reverse strand, counting down.
GGCTCGCGACACGCGTGATTCGTTTGTGATTCGGCGAGACAGCCGGTAGGCTCGACCGTGTTGCAGTCGTAGTTTCCTCGAACGTCTTTTCCTTAAAAGCGCCCGCGGGAAGTTTCCTGACAGCGGTCGTTCTGCTTCTTCAGCGGTTTCGTGGATGCAGGGTATGGTCCGCTACGCAGCCCCGTTCCGCCGACTTGGCGGCGCGGTGAAGGCTCCTAACAAGGAGAAGCAGAGTTGTCTGAAGGCACCGTCAAGTGGTTCAACGCCGAAAAGGGCTTTGGCTTCATCGCTCCGGACGACGGTACTGCCGATGTGTTCGTCCACTACTCGGCGATCACCTCCGGTGGCTACCGCAGCCTGGATGAGAACCAGCGAGTCACCTATGTGACCGTGCAGGGGGCCAAGGGCCCGCAGGCCGAGCAGGTTACCGTCATCTGACGACAGCCTTTCTCATCTGGGCCCGTACCGCATCACCGGTACGGGCCCTAAAGCTTTTACGGGGTGACACCTCACTCCCGGTTCCGCCGTGGCCGATAGTTTGCCCGCCCTTGGGGTAGAGGCGGGCGGGTGAGACTCACCTATACCTCAGACCTGTGGTGGAAGAACGCCGTCGTCTACTGCCTCGACGTCGAGACCTACGCCGACGGCAACGGCGACGGCATAGGCGACTTCCGCGGCGCCACCGAGCACATCGACCACCTCGAACGGCTCGGAGTGACCTGCATCTGGCTGATGCCGTTCTTCCCGAGCCCCGACCGTGACGACGGGTACGACATCACGGACTTCTACTCCGTGGACCCCCGGCTGGGCACGCTCGGGGAGTTCGTCGAGTTCATGCGCACGGCGCGCGACCGCGGGATCCGCGTCATCGCCGACCTGGTCGTCAACCACACCTCCGACGAGCATCCGTGGTTCAAGGACGCGAGGTCCGCCCGCGACTCGCGCTACCGCGACTGGTACATCTGGTCCGACACCCCCGAGCCCGACGACCCCAAGGGCGTGGTCTTCCCCGACAAGGAGAAGAGCCTCTGGGAGTACGACAAGGGCAGCGAGCAGTATTACTACCACCGCTTCTACCGCTTCCAGCCCGACCTCAACGTCGCCAACCCCGAGGTCCGTGACGAGATCGCGCGGATCCTCGGGTTCTGGATGGAGCTCGGGCTTTCCGGATTCCGCGTCGACGCCGTCCCGTTCCTGGTGGAGGACGTCTCCAAGAAGGAGGAATCCGCCAAGGAGGAGTCGGCGAAGAAGAAGGACCCCAAGAAGGCGGAGAGCGAGGGGCAGGACGGCAAGCTTCCCGACGTCCACGAATTCCTGCGCGACATGCGGGCGTTCATGAACCGCAGGGACGGCAGCGCCGCGCTCCTCGGCGAGGTCAACCTCGAATACCCGGACCTGCTGAAGTACTTCGGCAACGATCTCGGTGACGAGGTCACGATGTGCTTCGACTTCATCGGCATGCAGCGCATGTACCTCTCGCTCGCCCGGGGCGACGCGAGCCCGCTCGCGGACTCGCTCAAGGAGCGCCCGGTCCCGCCGAAGGACAGCCACTGGGCCACGTTCGTCCGCAACCACGACGAGCTGACGCTGGACAAGCTCACCGAGGCGGAACGCCAGGAGGTCTTCAAGGCGTTCGGCCCCGACAAGGACATGCAGCTGTACGGCCGGGGCCTGCGCCGCCGCCTCCCGCCCATGCTGGACGGCGACCAGCGGAAGATCAAGATGGTCTACAGCCTGCTCTTCTCCCTGCCGGGCACCCCTGTGCTCTTCTACGGCGAGGAGATCGGCATGGGGGAGAACCTCCAGGTCCCGGGGCGCGAGGCCGTACGGACGCCGATGCAGTGGACGCCGCACAAGAACGGCGGCTTCTCCACCGCCGACCCGAAGTCGTTCCGCAATCCCATGGTCGAGGGCAAGTACGGCCCCGAGCACGTCAACGTCAGTGCCCAGCGGCGCGACCCGGGCTCCCTGCTCATGTGGATCACCAAGCTGATCGAGCAGTACAGGGGATGCCCGGAGCTGGCATGGGGTGACTGCACGGTGCTGGACACCGGGGAGCCCGCCGTGCTCGCCCACCGCGCGGACATCGACGGGGCCACCGTGCTCGCCCTGCACAACTTCGCCGGCGAGGAGGTCTCCTTCGAGCTCACCCTGGACGACCTCGACGACAGCCAGGTGCTGACCGATCTGCTGGTCGACGGGACCGAGAAGATCTCCGCCGACGGCCAGGTCAAGATCCGGCTGGACCCGTACGGCTGCCGCTGGCTCCGTGCCTCCGAGCCCGAGCTGGCCCCCGCCGACTCCGCCGACGTGGTCAAGTCGGAGAGCAGCTGACCGGGTCCGTCCTGCGGCGTTCTGGGGTGGTTTGCCGAGGTGGATGCGGCCTGGCCCTGACCCAGGGCCGCATCCGGGCGTGCTGACGTCGGGGTCGGCTCGGGGGCGCTCCAGGGCTCGATCCGGCCGATCTCCGATGCGTTTACCTCAGGCCGCCGCCGGGCTGGTGGGGGTCACCGAGGTGGTGATCCTCGCCCTGATCGGGCTGTCAGCCGCCGCAGGCCGCGAAGGTGAACGCGTTCTTGATCTTGTAGGAGTCGCGGACCTTGGTCGCCCCGGTGGCAGGATCGATCCGCAGGACGGTCATGGTGTCCGGCTTGCCCTCGCCGGGCCGGAGGACGTGCACCGTGACCTCCCCGCTCCCCGTCCAGTCGATCATCTGAGGCGCGTAGTCGCCGGGCATGCGCACGCGGGTGCTCCCGACCACGGTGTCGGACTCCAGGTCGTAGACCTTCAGGGTGCGCGTGCCCTGTGAGTAGAACGCGACCGAACGGCCGTCGGCGTGCAGCGCGAGCGTGCCGTCCTGCCCCACGACCTGCGGCGGCTCCCGGCGCGCCAGCTCGTTCCCCTGGAGGTCGTAGGTGATCAGCATCGTGGTGTTCTCGTCGGTGCTCAGCCTGGTGAGCACCTCGTCCTCGTCCCCGCTGAAGCCCGTGAAGGCCCGTCGCGCGGGGATGGTGCCGAGTGCCTTCCCGGACGCGACGTCGAACAGGCGGATGAACTTCTGGTCGCCGTCCTCCACGGCCAGGGCGGCCCCCGTGAGGGACAGGTCGAGGGTCACCCCGGCCATGTCCGTACCCCTCGGGATCGCGTCCGCCGGCATGACGTGGATCTTCCCGGTGAGCTCCCGTACCACCAGGCGATCGTCACGCTCGCGGATGTAGGCGACGTACTGACCGTCGCCGCTGACCGCCACCGGGGCGGGCACGTTCTTGACGACCTTGCCGTGCGCGTCGCGCGGCAGGACCCGGGCGCCGGTCAGGCTGGCCTTCTCGCCACTGTGCAGGTGGAGCTGCCAGGGGCCGCAGGGGACCTCTTCCTTGTTCTTGGTCACGCAGCTCTTGAGAGAGGCGTACCGCACGGAGTCCGAATGCATGCCGTGCTCGGTGTGCCGCGCGTGGGCGGCGGGCGTCGTGGTCGCGGCGGCCGTTCCGGCCGCCGGTACGGCTGTCGCCGCGAAGGCCAGAACGAGTGCACCTACTGCTCTTAACGTCATGATTTCTCCCTTCGCCCGGTTAGACCACCGTCAGGACGAAGAGGTTCACGCCGTGCCGCCCCGGGATCTGGAAAGATCCCGGGGCCCGGCGCCTGGGCGCTCAGATGAGCCCGAGCTGCCTGACCGCGTCGCGCTCCTCGCCGAGCTCGCCGGTCGAGGCGTCGATCCGCTCGCGGGAGAACGGGTTGAACGACAGGCCCTGGACGATCTCCCAGCGGCCCCCGCGGGAGACGGCGGGGAACGACGAGATCAGGCCCTCGGGCACGCCGTACGAGCCGTCCGAGGGGAGCGCCACGGAGGTCCAGTCGCCCTCGGGGGTGCCGTTCACCCAGTCGTGGACGTGGTCGATGGCCGCGTTCGCGGCCGAGGCGGCCGAGGACGCGCCGCGCGCCTCGATGATCGCGGCGCCGCGCTTGGCCACCGTGGGGATGAACGTGTCGCGCAGCCACCCCTCGTCCACCTGCTCGGCGGCGATCTTGCCGTTGACCTCGGCGTTGTAGAGGTCGGGGTACTGCGTGGCGGAGTGGTTGCCCCAGATGGTCATCTTGGTGATGGCCGTCACCGGGACGTTCAGCTTGGCGGCGAGCTGGGACAGCGCGCGGTTGTGGTCGAGCCGGGTCATCGCCGTGAATCGCTCGGCGGGGACGTCGGGCGCGTGCGACTGCGCGATCAGCGCGTTGGTGTTGGCCGGGTTGCCCACGACCAGGACGCGCACGTCGTCGGCCGCGTTGTCGTTGATCGCCTTGCCCTGCGGCCCGAAGATGCCGCCGTTGGCCTGCAGCAGGTCGCCCCGCTCCATGCCCGCCGTGCGCGGGCGGGCGCCGACCAGGAGCGCGATGTTGGTGCCTTCGAAGGCGGCGTTGGCGTCGTCGCTGATGTCGATGCCCTGGAGCAGTGGGAACGCGCAGTCGTCGAGCTCCATGGCGGTGCCCTCGGCGGCCTTGACGGCCTGCGGGATCTCCAGGAGGCTCAGCCGCACCGGCACGTCCGGGCCGAGCAGGTGGCCTGAGGCGATGCGGAAGAGCAGCGCGTAGCCGATCTGGCCGGCGGCGCCGGTGACGGTGACCTTGACGGGAGCCTGCGTCATGACGTTCCCCTACGTGGGCGGTTGACGGTTTGCGAACAGCCGAAGGGTATCCGTTCGATTCGCCGCCGTCCGAACGCAGGTACCTCCCGGGCCTCGCGGACCCTGCCGGAGCCCCTCCGGGCGAGGCCCGTTGACGCCGGGCCCGGGCGGTCCTACCGTACGGGGATCGGCCTGGTGGTATGAGACCGGAGGTCAATATGCCCACGGTTGAGACGGTTCGCGGTCCTGTAGACGTCGCCGATCTGGGGCAGACGTTGATGCACGAGCATGTGTTCGTCCTCGCCACCGAGCACGTGGACAACTACGGGATCGGCGCCTGGTGGGACGAGGAGCACCGCGTCGCGGACGCGGTCACCAAGCTCCGCGCGCTCGCCGCCAGGGGCGTCGGCGCCATCGTCGACCCCACCGTGTGGGGGCTCGGCAGGTACATCCCGCGGATCCAGCGGATCGCCGAGCAGGTGCCGGAGCTCGACATCATCGTGGCCACCGGCCTCTACTGCTTCGACGAGCTGCCCCACCAGTACGAGCATCGCGGCCCTGGGCTGCTGATGGACGTGCCCGAGCCCATGGTCGACGACTTCGTGAGGGACATCGGCGAGGGCATCGCCGGCACGGGAGTGAAGGCCGCCCTCCTCAAGTGCGTGATCGAGCACCGGGGCCTGACCCCGGGGGTCGAGCGCATCTGCCGGGCCGTGGCCCAGGCGCATCTCGCGACCGGCGTGCCGATCACCGTCCACACCAACGCGTTCACCCACTCCGGGCTGGCCGCCGTCGACCTGTTCGCCAAGATGGGCGTCGACCTGACCAAGGTCGTCCTCGGCCACTCGGGCGACACGAACGACCTGGACCACCTCATGCGCCTCGCCGACACGGGCGCGACGCTCGGCATGGACCGGTTCGGGCTGGACGTCTACAATCCGACCCCGGCGCGCGTGGACACGATCGTGAGCCTCTGCGCGCGGGGGTACGCCGACCGCATGGTCCTCAGCCACGACAGCGCCTGCTTTATGGACTACTGGGGCGGTGCGTGGGACCTCACGCTGGAGCAGGCCGCCCCGAACTGGCACTACGGCCACATCCACGACGACGTGCTCCCCGCCCTCCGCGAGAAGGGCGTCACCGACGCCCAGCTCCACCAGATGCTGGTGGAGAACCCCCGCCGCTACTTCTCGTGATCCTCTGTGTCGTGCTCTCCCAGCCCGCTGAAGGGGCCGGCGGTCACACCTCGTGGGCCGTGAGCGGGGACCTGTCTCCGACGAGCCACAGGTGACCGAACGGGTCAAGGAAGCCGCCCTGGCGGTGAACGCCCCACGGCATCTCGTGGTCGCGAATCTGATCGACGCTGCCGTCGGCTCCGGCGGCCACGGCTCGCGCGATGAAGGCGTCCGGATCGTCGACGAACACCTCGACGCGCACGGTCCTCGTGCCCGCCTCGGTGGGGGTGGCCCAGCCGTTCTTCTCCGGCTCGCCGAGGAAGAAGGGTGCTCCACCGACCGTCAACCCGACGACCCCGCCGAGGTCCCACAGCGTGGTGGCGCCGAGCGCCTGCGCGTACCAGCGTGCGGCTTCGGCCGCGTCGGGCACGGCGAGCATCAGTGAGATGACGGGGCGATCAGCTGCCGCTGTCATGGACGGCCTCCTTCGGGACGATCGGCCGGCGAATCCGACGTGGCGCGCCTCAGCCGTGCGTACTCGGTAGTGAGCTTATCGAGATCAAAGTGGGCGTTGAGGCCGTCGAAGTGAACGGCTGGACCTACTCGGGTTGGGCAGCACCCGGCTGCCGCAGCTGCCGCATGAGCTCGGCCAGCCGGGGTGCTGTCCACGGCGCGTTGAGCCCCCCGAAGTACTACTTGAGGCCCTTGTCGAGGCCGGCCTTGCGGAGGGCTTCGGCGAGGGCGCCGCCGCCGGTCGACGCGCCTCGGTCCTGCCGTGGCTGGCCTCCGCCGCGCTGGCCCGCCCCCGGATTCCTGCCGCCCCTGCGGTCGCGGTCGCCGCTCCCGGCCTGTGCGCTCTGGCCTCCCGTACGGCCCGCGGGCCGGCCGCCGCCACGGCCCTCGGCCTGGTCGCCGGTGCGGCTCGCCGCCTCGTCGTCGAGGCGCAGGGTGAGGGAGATGCGCTTGCGGGGGATGTCGACGTCGAGCACCTTCACCCGCACGATGTCGCCCGGCTTCACGACCTCGCGCGGGTCCTTCACGAAGGTCCTGGACATGGCCGACACGTGGACGAGGCCGTCCTGGTGGACGCCCACGTCGACGAACGCGCCGAAGGCGGCGACGTTGGTGACCACGCCCTCCAGCAGCATGCCGGGCGAGAGGTCGGAGATCTTGTCCACGCCCTCCTTGAAGGTCGCGGCCTTGAAGGCGGGACGCGGGTCGCGGCCGGGCTTCTCCAGCTCCTTGAGGATGTCGGTGACGGTCGGCAGGCCGAAGGTGTCGTCGGCGAAGTCGGCCGGCTTCAGCGAGCGCAGCACCGCGCCGTTGCCGATCAGGGTCTTCAGGTCGCCGCTGGTGGCGTTGATGATGCGCCGCACCACCGGGTACGCCTCCGGGTGCACGCTGGAGGAGTCGAGGGGGTCGTCCCCGCCGGGGATGCGCAAAAAGCCGGCGCACTGCTCGAACGCCTTGGGCCCGAGCCGGGGCACGTCCTTGAGCGCGCGGCGCGACCGGAACGGCCCGTTGGCGTCGCGGTGCAGCACGATGTTCTCGGCGAGCCCGGAGCCGATGCCCGAGACGCGGGTCAGCAGCGGCGCGGAGGCGGTGTTGACGTCCACGCCGACGGCGTTAACGCAGTCTTCCACCACGGCGTCGAGCGAGCGCGAGAGCTTGGTCTCGGAGAGGTCGTGCTGGTACTGCCCGACGCCGATCGACTTGGGGTCGATCTTGACCAGCTCGGCCAGGGGGTCCTGCAGCCTGCGGGCGATGGACACCGCGCCGCGCAGCGACACGTCCAGGCCGGGAAGCTCCTGCGAGGCGAAGGCCGAGGCGGAGTAGACCGACGCGCCGGCCTCCGATACGACGATCTTGGTGAGCTTGAGGTCGGGCTGCTGCTTGATGAGGTCGCCGGCGAGCTTGTCGGTCTCGCGCGAGGCGGTGCCGTTGCCGATGGCGATCAGCTCGACGCTGTGCTCGCGGGCCAGCCGCGCGAGGACGGCGATCGACTCGTCCCAGCGGCGCCTCGGCTCGTGCGGGTAGATCGTCTCGGTGGCGACGACCTTGCCGGTCGCGTCCACGACGGCCACCTTCACGCCCGTACGCAGGCCGGGGTCGAGGCCCATGGTCGGACGGGTGCCCGCGGGCGCGGCGAGCAGCAGGTCGCGCAGGTTGGTGGCGAACACGCGCACTGCCTCCTCCTCGGCGGCCTGCCACAGGCGCATGCGCAGGTCGATGCCGAGATGGACGAGCACGCGGGTGCGCCAGGCCCAGCGCACGGTGTCGAGCAGCCAGCGGTCGGCGGGCCTGCCCCGGTCGGCGACGTCGAAGCGCCGCGCGATGCGCTGCTCGTAGGTGTTGGGGCCGTCCTCGGCGGGGGACTCCTCGGGCTCCAGCGTGAGGGTGAGGATCTCCTCCTTCTCCCCCCGGAACATCGCCAGGATGCGGTGCGAGGGCAGCTTGGTGAAGGGCTCGGCGAAGTCGAAGTAGTCGGAGAACTTGGCGCCCGCCTCCTGCTTGTCGTCGCGGACCCGCGCCACCAGGCGGCCACGTGACCACATCTGCTCGCGCAGGCCGCCGATGAGGTCGGCGTCTTCGGCGAAGCGCTCGATCAGGATGGCCCGCGCGCCCTCAAGCGCGGCGGCGGCGTCCGCGACGCCCTTCTCGGCGTCGACGAAGGCCGCCGCGGCCGCCTGCGGATCGACAGAGGGGTCGGCGAGCAGCCCGTCGGCGAGCGGCTCCAGCCCCGCCTCACGGGCGATCTGCGCCTTGGTGCGGCGCTTGGGTTTGTACGGGAGGTAGATGTCCTCCAGGCGGGCCTTGGAGTCGGCCGCCATGATCTGCGCTTCGAGCGCCTCGTCGAGCTTGCCCTGGGAGCGGATCGACTCCAGGATCGCCGTGCGCCGCTCCTCCAGCTCGCGCAGGTAGCGCAGCCGGTCTTCGAGCGTGCGCAGCTGCGCGTCGTCGAGCATCTCGGTCGCTTCCTTGCGGTAGCGAGCGATGAACGGCACGGTGGCGCCGCCGTCGAGCAGCTCGACGGCCGCCTTCACCTGGCGCTCGCGCACGCCGAGCTCCTCGGCGATCTGCTGATGAATGGAGATCGTCACGATCCTGATCCGCCTTCGCTTTGAGGTTCGGGGACGATTGTGCATGCTCCGCACACCGATTGTCGCGCGAAGACGCCCCGCCTCACGCCCCTGGCGTCACCGGTCGTCCTCGCCGGCGGGCGGCGACGCATGCCCTCGAAGCTGCGAGACTGGGAGTGCGCGACCCGGGTATCGGGGCTACTCGCGCCCGGCGCGTCCGGGAGCGCCGTGACGGCCCTGCGACCGCAGGGAATTGGAGGTTGGCGTGAAAACCGTGCTGTTGCTCTTCGGCCTGATCATCGTCGTTTCCTGCCTGCTCGTGCTGGTGCGCACCTGGACACCCCCCAAGCGTGCGGCGGAGCTGCCCGCCGCCGACAACCCGAGGGAGATCCTCAAGCGGCGCTACGCCGCCGGGGAGATCGACGAGGACGAGTACCTCCGCCGGATGTCGGGCATCTCCCAGGATTGGTAGTCAGGCGCGCGTGCTCTCCTCGCGCTCGTCCGGCGGCGGGAACGCCGAGACCCGCCGAGCGGGATCCGCCACGACCGACCTCAGCACCGCCTCGTAGCGGCGCGCCAGGCGGGCGATGGCCGGGCCGTCGAACAGGTCGGTGTTGTAGGTGAAAGCGACGAACAGGCCTTCGGCGTCACGGGTGACGTCCAGCGACAGGTCCATCTTGCTGTACCGGAAACCCGGGTCGAAGGGCTCCACCTCGAGGTCGCCGAGCGCCAGCCGTCCGTGGCCGGCGTCGGCCTGGTTCTGCTGGATGAACATCGTCTGGAACAGCGGGGTGCGGCTGAGGTCCCGGGGAACCCGCAGCTCCAGCAGCAGCCGCTCGAACGGCACCGCCTGGTGGCCGTAGGCGCCCAGCGCGTCCTTGCGCACCCTGCGCAGGAGGTCGGCGAACGGCGGGTCCCCGCCGAGGTCGGCGCGGAGCACCAGCGTGCTGGAGAAGAACCCGATCAAGGGCTCAAGGTCCGGATCGGCGCGGCCGGCGATCGAGGTCCCGACGGCGAAGTCGGCCTGGCCTGTATGGCGGGAGAGCAGCACCTCGTAGGCGGCGAGCAGGGTCATGAACGGCGTGCAGCGATGCGCGCGTGCGACCCGCTCGACGCCCTCGGCCACCTTCAGGGGGACCCGCAGGACGTGGACGTCGCCGCGCGAGGTCCGCACCGCGGGCCGGGGCCGGTCGGCCGGCAGATCCAGTGTGGGCAGGTCCGTGAGCCGTTCCTTCCAGTACGCCAGGCCGGCCGCCTCGTCGTCCCGAGGAGCGCGCACGTGGTCGGTGTACTGGAGGGGGAGCTCCGGCAGGGGTGAAGGCCCGCCCTCGCGGAAGGCCTCGTACAGCGTGGCCAGCTCGCGGTAGAGGACGGTGAGCGACCATCCGTCGGCCACGATGTGGTGGACGACCAGGCAGAGCACGTGCTCCCGGGCGGACAGGCGGATGAGCGAGACCCGCAGCAGCGGCGCCCGGCCGAGGTCGAACGGCTTGTTCGTCCGCTCGGCCACCAGCTCCAGCGCCCGCCCCTCGCGGTCGGCGGAGGGGAGCGCCGAGAGGTCCAGGTGCTCGACGGTGAGCGGCGTCGCGGGCATCACCTGCTGGACGGGACGTGCCTCGCCGTGGAAGCGGGTGCGAAGCGTGCCGTGCCGGGCGACGATCGCGTCCAGCGCGCGGCCGAGGGCGCCGGCGTCCAGGGGGCCGCGCAGGCGCTCGGTGACGAAGATGTTGAAGGACGCGTCAAAGGGGTCGAATCGCTGGAGGAACCACACCCGTTCCTGGCCCGCCGACAGCGGGGCCTCGTCGATCGGCGGCGTGGCGTCCCGCGGGCTGCCGGCGCTTTCCGGGCTACGGGCGCCTTCCGCGAGGGGCGGCCGGTAGGCGAGCCGTCGTGCGAGCAGGGCCCGGAGGTTGGGTGACAGGGAGACGCCGTCGCCGGGGCCCTCGGGCGTCGATGGTGCGGGCATGGTGAACCCGTCTTTCACGCGGTCCGGTTCCTCATCGGCTGAGGAGGCTCGGGGTCGGTGGATATGCGGCTGAATCGCCTCGACGGTGCTTCGCGAGGAAACTCGCATATAGCGGTACTGATCAATGGACCGTACGCTATGAACGGGAAATGCGAATTGTCAACCGCCGCCCTTATCGGCCCGGCCTTGACAGGGCGGCGGCGCGGGAAGCAATATGAGACCGCTCCCAACCAGGTCTCTCCACCACCCGAAAAGACGGCGTAACGCGGGGTGCGCCTCGGGCTCCAACTGGCCGGGCGCTTCGGGGAATTAAGCATTGCATACAGGCGAAACAGTCGTTTCTTCGATTCAGGCGCGTCGGCCCGGGTGTCGCCGTTCATTTCGCACGCGCCCATTCGTCGGAGGTGCACAGTGCGTGCCGTACAACCGGGCTCGGCTCGCGGCCGGTCGGCCACGCTGACGGTCCCGGGCCTGCTGTCCGCCCGTGCCTCGGCCGACCCCGGCGCGGTCGCGCTCACCGTCCACGGGGTGGGCTCGCTGACGTTCGGCGAATGGGACCGCCGCTCGGACGCCGCGGCGCTGGGCCTGCTCGAACGGGGGCTGCGGCCGGGGGACCGGGTCGCCCTGGTCTTCGGTGAGAACGAGTGGATCGACTACGCCGTCGCCTACTGCGCCGCGCAGAAGGCCGGGGGCGTCGCCGTGCCGCTGCCCGCAGGCCTGCCGCCCGCCGAGCTTCACCGGCTCCTCGCGCACAGCTCCGCCGCCTGCGCCGTCCACGGCGCCGGCAGGACCGTGCCGCCCTCAGAGCTCTGGACCGCGACCCTCACGGAGCTGGCCGGGCTGTACGGACTCGCGGCCCGGGACGGTGCGGTCACCCGCCTCGACGCCGTCGTGCCCGTCCGGCCCGGGGACCCCGCTCAGATTCTCTACACCTCGGGCACGACCGGCGAGCCGAAGGGCGTGGTGGCGAGCCACGCGAACCTCACCTTCGGCTGCTCGCGCGACGCCCGCCATCGTCCGCTGGCCCACTCGCGGCACTTCCTCCATGCCTTCCCGATCGGGACCAACGCGGCGCAGACGATGCTGATCAACGCGCTCGACGCCCGTCCGGGCGCGCTGACCCTGCCGCGCTTCACGGCCGCCCGCTTCGCCCGCCTCATCGAGTCGTACCGGGCCGGCACCGTGTTCCTCGTGCCGTCCATGGCCATCGAGCTGCTCAACGCAGGGGTCTCGGAGAAGTACGACCTGTCGAGCGTGCTGCTGCTGGGCTCGACCGCCGCCGCGCTGGCCCCGTCCGTCGCCGTCGCGCTCACGGCGGCGTTCCCCCGGGCGACGATCGTGAACTACTACACCTCGACCGAGGCCGCCCCCGCCCAGACGACCATGGTCTTCGATCCAGAGCGCCCCGGCTCGGTGGGCCGCCCGGCGTCCGGCGGCGCACTCATGATCTCTGACGGCGAGGGCCCCGTCCCGCCGGGCACGGCCGGGGAGGTCTGGCTGCGCTCACCGGCGGCGCCGCGTGGCTACCACCGCGACCGCGACGCCCCCGGCGCGGTGTTCCGCGACGGATGGGTGCGCATGGGCGACATCGGCCTTCTCGACGAGGACGGGTACCTCTACCTGCTCGACAGGGAGAGCGACATCGTCAAGTCCGGCGCGTTCAAGGTCTCGACGCTGCGCGTCGAGGCGGCGCTGCATGAGCACCCGGCGGTGGTCGAGGCCGCCGTGTTCGGGGTGCCGCATCCGGTGATGGGTTCCGCCGTCGCCGCGGCCCTGGTCTGCCGCGCCGACACCTCACCCGTGGAGCTGCGGGCCTTCCTCACCGGCCGGCTCGCCGGCCACGAACTGCCGACCCGATGGACGGTTCTCCCGTCCCTGCCCAAGAACACCGCGGGGAAGGTGCTCAAGCGCGAGCTGCGTGCGCTCCTCGCTACCCCGGAAGGCGACGATGCAGCGGACTCCCCTTGACACCCATCTCCCCGCCTCGCCGGCCCAGCACGGCATCTGGATCACCGAGCGGACGGGCGCGGCCGGCGCCGCGTACCGCATGCCCCTGGTACTGACGTTCGAGGGCGGCCTCGACATCCCGGCGATGCGCGGCGCGTGCGAGGCCGTCCTCGCCCGCCACCCCCTGCTCGGCACCGTGCCGGCCGAGGTGGACGGGGTACTGCGCCTGGTCCCCGCCGGCGTCCCACCGTCCGTCGTGCTGGAAGACCTGTCCGGTGTGGATCCCTCCGGGGCCGTACGGGCGCACACCGAGCGGCCGTTCGACCTGGCACGGGGGCCCCTGGCCGGGTTCGCGCTCCTCACCCTGAGCCCGGTGCGTCACCAGGTCGTCTTCACCGCCCACCACCTGGTCTTCGACGGAATCTCCAAGGACGTGCTGGTACGCGACCTGGCCGCCTTCTACCGGGAGCGCGTCACCGGCACGCCCGCGGGTCTGCCCGAACCCGCGTACTCCCACCGCGAGCACGGCGAGCACGTCGAGCGGGAGCGCGAGGAGGTCGCCGCGCTCCGCGACGAGGCCGCCGCCTTCTGGCGGCGGCGCTGGACCGACCCGCCGCAGCCGACCCTGCCCGGCCACGCGCGGGCCGTGCGGGCGGCGGAGCCGGGGCAGGTGATCGAGGTCGTCCTGGACGACATCGCCCGCGTCGCCACGTCCCTCGGGGTGACCGGCTTCGAGTTCCTGCTCGCCTGCCTGCACGCGCTGCTGCGCCGGTACGGCAACGAGCAGGTCGTCGTCGCGGTCGACGTGTCCACCCGGACCCCCGCGTCGCGCGACCAGGTGGGCCTGTTCGTGAACGAGCTCCCGGTCGTGACCCGGCCCGGCCTCGACATGACGTTCGCCGGATTCGCCCAGGGCGTCCGCGATGAGCTGCGGCAGATGTACCGGTTCCGCCGCGTGCCCCTCACCCTGGCCGCCGGCGGGATCTCGCCGCGCGCCGCGCTCGCCCCGATCTCGCTCAGCTACCGCGAACGCGACCCCGACCCCGTCTTCCCCGCGCTCGACGTCACCGTCGACCGGACCATGTTCAGCGGCGCGGCCCGCAACACCCTGCACATCCAGGCCGTCGACTCCTCCGAGGGACTCGCCCTGGGCTTCCAATTCAGCCCGGACGCCGTCGCGCCCCGCACCGTGGAGGCCCTCGCCGGGCACCTCCGCACCCTCATCGACGGAGTCGCGGCCGACGCCGGCCTCCGCCTCGCCGACCTGCCGATCCTGACCCCGGACGAGCGGCGGGCACTGGACGGGTGGAACGCCACGAGCAGGCCCGTTCCTGCCGTCACCGTCACCCAGCTGTTCGAGGAGCGTGCCCGGACGACCCCGGACGCCGTCGCCGTCGTGTGCGGCGAGCGCGAGGTGACCTACGCCGAGCTGGACGCGGCGGCCGACCGGCTCGCCGGACTGCTGCGCGAGCGCGGGACGGGACCCGGCACGCTGGTCGCGGTCCACCTGGAACGCTCGCCGGAGATGGTCGCCGGCGTGCTCGCCGTGCTCAAGGCGGGCGGCGCCTACCTCCCGCTCGACCCGGGGTACCCCGAGGAGCGGCTCGCCTTCGTCCTGCGGGACGCGGGGGCCGCCCTGGTCCTCGGGCGCGAGCGGCTTCCCGACCCGCCCTGCGTGACCGGGGTGCCGGACCTCCCCGGGGGTACGGTCCCGGTGCTGGAGCTCGGCGACCTGGCGTCGTGGCCCGGCACGGCCGTACGGCTCGCCCCCCCGGTACCCGGGGACCTCGCGTACGTGATCTACACCTCCGGGTCCACCGGGCGTCCCAAGGGCGTCGAGGTGGAGCACCGCTCGCTGACCAACCTGCTGCTGGCGATGCGGGACGAGCTCGGGGCCGGCGACGGCGACGTGTGGCTCGGGCTGACCACCCTGGCGTTCGACATCTCGGCGCTGGAGCTCCTGCTGCCGCTCATCACGGGCGGCCGGGTCGTCGTCGTGCCGGAGGCGAGCACGAGGGACGGCGCCGCGCTGCGCCGGCTGATCGAGGATCGTTCGGTCTCCCACGTGCAGGCGACCCCGTCGAGCTGGCGGCTCCTGCTGGACGCGGGCCTGGACTCACCGGGCCTGGTGGCGCTCACCGGAGGGGAACCGCTGCCGCTGCCGCTGGCACGGGAGCTGCGCGAACGGGTGGGCCGCCTGGTGAACGTCTACGGCCCGACCGAGACCACGGTGTGGTCGGCGATCGCCGAGATCCCCGAGGCGCCGGAGGAGGTCACGATCGGCGTCCCGCTCGCCAACACCCGGATCCACCTCCTCGACGAGCGGCTGGCGCCCATGCCCGCCGGGGTGCCGGGCGAGATCTGCGTCGGGGGAGCGGGTGTGGCGCGCGGGTACCTGGACCGGCCGGCGCTGACGGCCGAGCGCTTCCTCGCGGACCCGTACGGCCCGTCGGGCTCGCGCCTGTACCGTACGGGTGACCTCGGCAGGAGGCGGCCTGACGGGCAGGTCGAGTTCCTCGGCAGGGCCGACACCCAGGTCAAGATCCGCGGGCACCGGGTGGAGCTGGGCGAGATCGAGGCCAGGCTGCTGGAGCATCCGCTGGTGGCCGAGGCCGCCGTGGTCCTGCGCCCTGAGGACCAGCGCCTCGTCGCCTACGTCGTGCCGAAGTCCGAGCCGGGCGTCGGGTTGACGGCAGGCCTGCGGGAGCATCTCGCGCGCGCCCTTCCGGGGGTGATGGTGCCGGGCGTCTTCGTCCCCCTCGATCGCCTTCCGCTGACACCGGCGCGCAAGCTCGACCGCGCGGCCCTCCCCGATCCGCCCGCGCGGGCCGAGGAGGTCTCCCCGCCACCGGGGGCGGCGGATCCCCTGGTCGGCGAGGTGACCCGCATCTGGGAGGAGGTGCTGAAGATGGACGGCATCGGCCCGGACGAGGACCTGTTCGACCTCGGCGGCCACTCGCTGACCGTGACGCAGATCGCGAGCCGCATCCGTAAGCGTCTCGGCGTGGACGTCGAGCTGGACGTCTTCTTCGACACTCCCACCATCGACGGCGTAGTGGCCGCGATCAGGCTTGTACGTGCGGAGGCGACATGACGGACGTGACGCTGGACGACCCGGACGGCGCGGAGCTGAGGCGGCGCGTCGCCGGCATGGTGGCGGTCGCCTCGGACGGGGAGATCAGCTCGGAGGAGGTGCTCCGGTCGGGCGGCTCGTTCACCGCGCTCGGCGTGACCTCGCTGACGACCCTGCGGCTCCTCGACGCGATCGAGGAGGAGCTCGGCGTGGAGATCGACCTCGGCGGCGACGTCGACTTCCTCGATGGCCTGGACTCCCTGGTCAGCCACATCCTCGCCGCCCTGGCCGCACGGCCGGTGAGCGGATGAGGATGGAGTTCGGGTTCGAGGGCGAGCGCTCGGGGACCGCCCCGCTCGCCTGGGGCCAGCGTTCGATATGGCTGGCCATGTGCCGCACGATGCCGAGCGACCACTACTTCAACTTCGGCCGGGTCGTCGCGATCTCGCCGCGCCCGCCTCGGGACGTGCTGGACGCGCTGGCGCGGCTGGTCGCCCGGCACGAGTCCCTGCGTACGAGGCTCCGCGAGATCGACGGGGACGTGCACCAGGACGTGGGACGTTCCGGGATCCTGGAAGCCGAGGTCGTGGAGTCCTCCGCCCCGGACCTCAAGCGGGCGGCCGAGGACCTTCGCGACCGGCTCGCCGAACCCACCTTCGACTACTACGCCGAATGGCCGCTGCGCGCCGGCCTCGTGACCTGCGAGGGCGACGTCCGGTACGTGGTGCTCGTCTTCTGCCACCTGGCCGCGGACGGCCACGGCGCCGACGTCGTCGTACGGGATCTGCGGCTGCTCCTGCGCCGGGGCGCCGTCCCGGGCCCGCCGCCGCGACAGCCGCTCGACCTCGCCCGCGAGCAGCTGTCGCCCTCGGGCGTGCGCGTCTCCTCCGCCGCGCTGGCGTTCTGGGACCGGGAGTACCGCCGGATCCCGCCCTCGATGTTCGACACTCCGGCGGGCCCGCCCCTGGCGCCGAGGTTCTGGCGGGCGGCCATGACGTCCAGGGCCGTGGACACCGCCGTACAGGTGATCTCCGGACGGCACCGCGTGAGCGGCACGACCGCGCTCCTGGCGGGCGCCGCCGCGATGGTGGGGCAGGTGACCGGGCACGGCACGTGCGCCATGCTGCCCGTCGTCAACAACCGCTTCCACGTTCGCGATCGGGATGTGGTCACGCCGCTCGCGCAGGACGGCCTGTTCGTCCTCGGTCTCGGGGAGGAGACGTTCGAGGGCCTCCTGCGCTCGGCGTGGGTGTCGTCCCTGCGCGCCTACAAGCACACGAGGTTCGACCCGTTGGAGCTGCGGCGGGTCGTCGAGTCCGCGAGCAGGGACCGGGGCGCCACGATCCATCCGTACTGCTGCTTCAACGACCAGCGGTTCGTGGAGCAGCCGCGCATCGTCCCCGTCGAGCACGACGAGGCCACTACGCGGGCCCTCCTGGACGAGACCACCGTCACGTGGCCGGTCAAGCTCGACCAGCTGAACTGCCGGTTCTGCCTGCACGTGACCGACGAGCCCGGCGGGCTCGGCATCTCGCTCACCGCGGACACGGCCTTCCTCCCGCCCGAGGCCATGGAGGGCTACCTTCGCGGCCTTGAGCGCCTGCTCGTGGAGGCGGCCTGCCGGGACGTACGGCTGGCGGAGCTGCCCGGCCTGATCGGCAAGGCGGCCGCGTGACTGCGTGAACGCCGAAGGCCGGGGAGGCGGGCCCGTGCCCGCGCTCCCCGGCCTCCTGCCGCGCTTAGCCCAGCCCGTTCTTCATGGCGGTGATCAGCTCACCGCCGGTGGTGTCCCCGGTGAGCTCCCAGAAGAAGGAGCCGCCGAGACCCTGGTTCTTGGCGTAGCTCATCTTCCCCGCGATGGTGCTCGGGGTGTCGTAGCTCCACCACTGGTTGCCGCAGTAGGCGTAGGCCGTGCCCGCCACGGTGCCGGTCGCGGGGCACTTGGTCTTCAGGACCTTGTAGTCCTCGATGCCCGCCTCGTAGGTGCCCGGCGCCGCGCCGGAGGCCGTGCCGCCCGGAGCGCTCTGCGTGACGCCGGTCCAGCCTCGGCCGTAGAAGCCGATGCCGAGGAGCAGCTTGCTGGACGGGACGCCCTTGCCCTTCAGCTTCTGGATCGCCGCGTCGGAGTAGAAGCCCGGGGTCGGGATGCCGGTGTAGGAGTTCAGCGGCGAGTGCGGCGCGGTCGGCCCGGCCGCCGCCCAGGCGCCGAAGTAGTCGTACGTCATGACGTTGTACCAGTCGACGTACTGCGCGGCGCCTCCGTAGTCGGCGGCGTCGATCTTGCCACCCGAGGTGCCGTCGGCGGTGATGGCCGCGGTGACCAGGTAGTTCGAGCCGAAGCGCGAGCGCAGCGCGGACATCAGGTTCTTGAACGAGGCCGCCCCGCTGGTGTCACAGGTCAGGCCGCAGGCGTTGGGGTACTCCCAGTCGATGTCGATGCCGTCGAACACGTCCGCCCAGCGCGGGTCCTCGATCAGGTTGTAGCAGGAGTTCGCGAACGCCGTCGGGTTGGCCGCGGCCTGGGCGAAGCCGCCCGACCAGGTCCAGCCGCCGAAGGACCAGATCACCTTGAGGCCGGGGTGCTTGGCCTTGAGCTTGCGCAGCTGGTTGAAGCTGCCGCGCAGCGCGCCGGCGTCCCAGGTGTCGGCGACCCCGTCCACGCTCTCGGCGGCGCTGTAGGCACGGTCGTAGTCGGCGTAGCTGTCGCCGATCGCGCACTGGCCGTTGGTCACGTTGCCGAAGGCGTAGTTGATGTAGCCGAGCTTGGACGCCGAGCCGCTCGTCTCGATGTTCTTGACGTGGTAGTTGCGCCCGTAGATGCCCCACTCGACGAAGTAGCCGAGCAGCTTGTTCCCGCCGCCACCGCCGCCACCGCTCTGGGTGGTGGCGCTGATCTGGTTGCTGTTGGCCGACAGGTTCCCGGCCGCGTCACGCGCGCGGACGGTGTAGGTGTAGGCGGTGCCGGCCGCGAGGCCACTGTCGGTGTAGGTCGTGCCGGTGGCCGTGGTCACCAGGGTGCCGCCCCGGTAGACGTTGTAGCCGGTGACGCCGACGTTGTCGGTGGAGGCGTTCCACGCCAGCGAGACGCTGGAGGAGGTGGTCGCCGTGGACCGCAGGTTGCCGGGCGTGCTCGGCGCGGTGGTGTCACCGCCGCCACCGCCGCCCGGGGTGGTGACGCTGAGCGTGTTGCTGGCGGCCGAGAGGTTACCGGCCGCGTCGCGCGCCTTCACCGTGTAGGAGTACGCCGTGCTCGCCGTCAGGCCGCTGTCGGTGTAGGTGGTGCCGGTGGCGGTGGTGACCAGGGTGGTGCCCCGGTAGACGTTGTAGCCGGTGACGCCGACGTTGTCGGTGGAGGCGTTCCACGCCAGCGAGACGCTGGAGGAGGTGGTCGCCGTCGAGCGGAGGTTGCCGGGCGCGCTGGGCGCGGTGGTGTCACCGCCGCCGCCGGTCACCGGCGTCCAGAGCGCCGGCACGTTCGGCGGCTCCCAGCCGACCAGGGAGGTGTGACTCTGGACGCACTTGTAGTCAACGCCGTTGTAGGAGACCAGTTGGCCTACGGTGTACGCCGTGTTCGGAGCCCAGGCCGGGGCTGCGAGGGCGACGCGGCTCGTGGCGGTGACCGTGGCCGAGGCGCTGGGGCCGAACGCCACCGCTGTGCTGAGCGGGAGAAGCAGTGCGCCCGCTGCTATCAAGACTTTGGCGAACCTGTGTTTCATGTGTGTGCTCCACGTCCATCGGGCGGATGCGAAAGGGGGGTCGATGTGGACGTATCTACTGAGCCGGCGTGCCTCCGGAAGCGAGAGGCGGTGGTGCCGGCCGATCGCCGGGCGTTCCCGGCCGAGGGGCGGTCACGAGCGGAGTGGTGGGGATCGCGACACGGCGGCGACCTTCCTACCTCGCGGTTGCGACGTTACTTTTAGGAAGCTTTCCTTTTAATTAGCTGTGAACCTACCCGGAGGTGCTTGCCCCGTCAATGACTTCTGACCAACCGAGTCGGAGCCCCGCCCACCGACCCCCGGACTCGCCGCCGATGGATCCTTCTCCACCGGCCGGTGCCGACTCGCCCGGCACGAAGGTCACTACCGGCGTGGGCGGGCGATCAGGCGGCGATGGTGGCGTGCATCTCCCAGAGGAGGATTTCGGCGGGGTCGGTGGCGGTGACGCGCTGGCCGCCGGTGGCGGTGAAGCGGACGGCGTCGCCCTGGGCGAGCGGGCCGGCGCCTTCGAGGGTGACGTTGCCCTGCGGGACGAACAGGTGCAGGAAGGGCGCCTCGGGAAGCTCGACGCTCTCGCCCGGCTTCAGGCGCGCGACGTGGAGCGCGGCGTACTTGTTCTTGATGCGGATGGCGGACCGGCCGTCGTGCCGCGGCATTCCGGAGGCGACGGGGACGAGGCCTCCGCGCAGGAGCTCGTCGTCGATTTCGAGCTGTTCGTACCCGGGGGCGATGCCGGGCTCATCCGGGACCACCCACATCTGAACGAAGTGGACCGGTTCCTGGTGGTCCTCGCCGCCGTTGAGCCGCCAGGAGTCGTTCTTCTCGGAGTGCAGGATGCCGGTGCCCGCGCTCATGCGCTGGGCGAGGCCGGGGTAGATGACCCCCGAGTGACCCTCGGAGTCCTGGTGGACCAGCGATCCGCGCAGCACCCAGGTCACGATCTCCATGTCGCGGTGCGGGTGGGTCTCGAACCCGGCGCCGGGCGTGACGATGTCGTCGTTGTTGACCAGGAGCACGCCGTGGTGGACGTTGCGGTGGTCCTGGTGGTGGCCGAACGAGAACGAGTGCTTGGAGTCCAGCCAGTCGATCTTCGTGGCGAACCGCTCCTCGGCTCTGCGGACGTCGACGGTGGGTGTGCTCATGTCCTACCCCTCCCGGTTAGTTGAAACTTTGAACAACTCTGGTGCCCTGCCGCTTCCACGCAGGTCAGGGCGCTGTCGCCACTTGCGGGCAGGCTCGCGGTCTACGCTCCTGGGTATGAGCGTGGAGATCGAAGGTCGCTGGACGCACGACGACTACTGCTCGGCGCTTGAGGCCGAGCTCGGCCGGTTCGCCGAGATCGTGGAGAACGCCGACCCGGCGGCCAAGGTGCCGACCTGCCCGGGCTGGACCATCGCCAAACTGCTGAAGCATGTCGGGATCACGCAGCGGTGGGCCGAGTACCTCGTACGTCACCGTGTCGCCGAGCGGATGTCGTCCCGGGAAGTGCCGGTCACCCTGCCGGACGACGACACCGGCTATCCGGCCTGGCTGGCGGCGGGGGGCGCGTCCCTTGTCGCCACGCTGCGGGAGGCGGATCCCGGCACGCCCATGTGGTCATGGGGAATCGACCAGCACGCGAGCTTCTGGTCCAGGCGGATGCTCCACGAGGGCACCGTCCACAGGACCGACACCGAGATCGCTCTCGGGCGCGAGCCGAGGATCGACTCCAGGGTCGCGACGGACGGCGTGGACGAGTTCCTCGACAACCTGGCGGTGGCCACATGGGTGGCCGACAGCCTGAAGGAGCTGCCGGGCGACGGCGAGGTTCTGCACTTCCACGCCACGGACGTCGACGCCGGCGGGGAGTGGACGGTCACGCTGGGCCCCGACGGCTTCTCGTGGCGGCACGGCCACGGCAAGGGCGACGTCGCCGTGCGGGGAGCCGTCAGCGATCTCCTGCTTCTGCTCTACGGCCGCCTCAAGCCCGCCGACGGCCGGTTCGAGGTGTTCGGCGACCGGGAACTGCTCGCCCGCTGGCTGGAGAAGACGGCCATCTGACGGAGACCGCGGAAGGCCGACGAGGTCGCTCGCCTCCCGCACGTCGAGCTCGCTCGGAGGGGCGTTGGCAAGAGGCTGTTCGCGGAAGGGACGATGGAGCCATGGATCCTGAACGCTTCCCCGCCACGGCCCAGGAACCGGCTGAGTCTTTCCTCGCCGTGGCCGAGGAACTGCTCGCCGTGCCGTCGACGGCCGACCGGCCGGGCGACCTGCACCGCGCACTCGACCTGGTGCTCCACTTCGTCGGGCCGGGCTTCACGGTGGAGCGGTTCGAGTCGAACGGCAAGCCCAGCGCGCTGGTGTATCCGGGCACGGCACGACAGCGCTTCAGGGTCATACTCAACGCCCACCTCGACGTCGTGCCCGCTCCGCCCCACCAGTTCCGGCCCCGCTGCGAGGGCACCCGCCTGTACGCCAGGGGCGCTCAGGACATGAAGGTGTCGGCGCTGGTGGAGGCACTGGTCTTCCGCGAGCTGGCCGCCGGCCTGCCGTACCCGGTGGCGCTGCAGCTGGTCACCGACGAGGAGGTGGGCGGGCGCGACGGCACGCGGCACCAACTGGAACAGGGCGTCACCGGCGATTTCGTCATCATCGGCGAGGGCAGCGGGCTGCGCATCGTCACCGACTCAAAGGGGATGGTGGCCGCGAACCTCACGGCCGCCGGCCGGAACGCCCACGGCGCCTACCCGTGGCTCGGCGACAATGCCCTGCTCAAGCTGCACCGGAGCCTGGACAACCTGCTGACCCGGTATCCCGTCGCGACCGAGGAGATCTGGCGTACGACCGTCAACGTCGCGCGGATCGAGACGCCCGACGCGGTGCGCAACCAGGTCCCGGCCTTCGCGGAGGCATGGCTGGACATCCGCTTTCCTCCGGAGGACGCGGACCTGAACGGCAGGAGCGTCCAGGAGATCACCGCGTACCTGGAGACCTTCTGCGAGCCCGGCGTCACACCCGTCGTCGATCACGTCGACGTGCCCCACCACGCTGATCGAAACCGTCCAGAGGTGCGCATGCTCCAGCAGGCCGCGCGGAACCAGGGTCACCGCGCCGATCTTCTCCGCAAGCACGGCGCCGCCGACGGCCGCTTCTACTACCAGCGAGGCATCGACGCGGTCGTCTTCGGGGCGGGTGGCGACGGGCAGCACGGTCCGGAAGAGTACGCCGACACCACCACGATCACGCCGTACTACCGGGCGCTGGAGGAATTCCTCCAGAACTTTCCGCCATCGTGATCAGAGGGCGGTCGGCGCGTCACCCGGGTAGCGGCCCTTCTTGCCCCGCCGGGCGTCGAGCACTGGATGTATGTGGCATCACAGGGCATCGGGTGAATTGATGATGTTCTTCCAGCCGGGCCCGAGGGAGTCCGCGTACGCCGCACGCTCGTGGGCCAGCTCGGCCCAGCTCTCCGGTCTCTCGGCGACCGCCAGGCAGTCGCTGCCGTGCAGGCCCCACACCTCCGCCTCGACCCAGCACAGCCGCCTGTACTTGCGCGGCGACACGACCTGCGAGCCGAAGTCCCATCCGACGGCCGAGACCGGCCTGCCGGAGAACTGCTTCGCGGCTCTGTCGACGTACGCCTGCCTGGTGACCGTCTCCGGATGCAGGAACGACAGGTCGAACCCGTTGAGCCCGAGGCCGAAGGCGGCCAGGCCGTAGAGGAACGTCGTCCGTATGCCGCTCTTCGCGCAGAAGGCGGCGATCCTCTCCGCTCCCGCCATGGTCCCGGCGTACGACAGGACGTACAGCCGCGTCAGCGTGTGGGTCTCCAGGTAGCGGCCGACCGCCGCGACGATCGTCGCACCGGAGGCCACGGTGTCCCCGACCAGCAGCGTCCGCGCGGGCGCCTCCAGCTGGGCGTACGAGACCTCTACCCGGGCGGACTCCGCGGACACCGCCACGCGCGAGGTGGCGACCAGGTTCAGCGGCAGGTTGTGACCGCTCTGCTGGGCCACGGCGTCGCCGAGCTGGTACACCAGCCCCTTGCTCAGGATCATCAGCTCGGCCGTGTCATCTGGGTGATACTCGTCGGCCAGATGGCGGACGAAGTGGCGGCTCGACTCCAGGCACGCCCGGCGGAAGTCCGTCCCGACGAGGTTCCGGTCGAAGAGCATTCGTTCGAGAGCGCTGTTGCGCACCACGTACAACCGGGACGCGTCCGTTCCCGCCTCGATGAGCTCCGCGGTGCTGTCCTCCGCATCGAGGATCACGTTGGTCCTCCTGTCCGGTCATCCAGGGATTCGGTCGAGCTGTCGCAACGCCTCCAGCATGGGGACGTCGGCTCCGAGGACATTGTCGCGGTATTCGTCGATCGCCCTGCCGAGCCAGCCGGGCACGTGCGCCAGCGGGGGCAGGGCGTTGGCGTCCACGATGCGCGACAGCTCCTCGCCGGCGGCGAGGAAGTCGTCGGCGATGGCCGCCGAGAGGGCGGCGACGTGCGGGTGGACGTAGTCGTGCACCGTGACCCCGCGGTACTGGAGCGTGTCGGCCCGGTATTTGGAGTTCGGCGGTGCCACGACGATGACGGGCGTGCCGAAGGTGCCGGCCGCCGCCATCTCGACGCCGATGCCGAGGCCGCGCCTCTCGCGCGCGTCCACGATGACCGCCGTCGCGACCATGACCTGATACATGTCTCGACCAAACTGCCCAAGGGTGTTGTTCGGGTCGGTGATGGGGTCGTCGGGATTCAGGAAGACGACCTCGTGGGGTGCGGCTCCTTTGGCGACCTCCATCCTCTCGGTGTCGGACCAGGTGAGCTTCCTGCTGTCGGAAGCCCCTTTCGCGATGGACCCGGAGCAGTACACCGAAAGCTTCATTGATGTTCCCTCGCCGTTCGTTCCGCCCGCCACGGACCTCGCGCGGGGTGAGTGGAACGGTCAGCCGGGCATCCGGGCCAGCTGGTCGGCCACGACCGCCACGTTGGACAGTGCGTCCCCACAGGTGACGGCGGGACCGAAGTGTCGAGACCTACTGGCGCCGATGATCGCGAGCCTGAATGCGTCCGCCGAGCCGCTCCCATACAGCAACGACGCAATCATGCCGAACTCGGCGCTGGATCTCAGAAGAACGAGCTCCTTCCAGCTTGCCCCACGGTGAACGAAGTGATCGACGCGCAGCCAGTGCAGCGCGAGGTCGAGGCGGCGGGACGACAGGACCCGGCCCCTCATGTCCTCCATCGAATTGTTCAGCTCACACGAAAGCGGCCCGATGGGCAGGTCGGTGAGGATCGCGGTGTCCAGGTCGTGGACGTAGGAGCGCAGGTACGCGGCCGACAGGAACAGGCCGAGGAGGCTGTCCGCGTGGCCCGGGACCGGGCCGGGCAGCGTGCGCTCGACGAAGCGCTTGACGAACGCCTGCCCCTCCAGCCGCTCGGGCGACTTGGCCATGATGCTCTCCACCCGCCTGTACGGGCGGTGCCACGCTCGCGCGACCGCGTGGACGACGCCCGACAGATCGCCCTCCGGCGCCAGCGCCCGGCTCCACCGCTCGGCGATGCCCACGGACGTCGGTTTCCCGAAGCGCGGGTACCACGCCAGATCCGGCTCGATGTGGAACCGGTGCGACGTCGAATAGGGATTCCTCTCGTCGCGGCGATACTCCCGCACTTTCATGTCCTGGTACGCCGTCAACTCCGGGGTGGGCGACGTATGGCGTATCAGGCCTTCGTGGATCAGCGGCTCGATGCGGCCGAGGAAAACATCGAACCACGGCAGCTCGAACATGTACGACGACGGGAAAATGAGATAGGCGTCCGTCAGGAGTACGGCCAGCCGGGTGGCCCTGAGCGCCTGTGCCAGGATTTGGTCGATATCTCGGGTGGTGGCGTCCTTTCCGTAACACGCGAGGATCTCGGGGTTGACGTACTGGATGAACAGCGACCGTTCTCGCCGGTAGGAGTCCCCGCCGGCCGGGGCCGGCGGCGGTGTGCCCGGCAGGATGTTCACCGACAGGTCGCGCGCCGCGGTGAAGGCGTCGCGCCGGGCCAGGACCCGCTGGACCAGCTCCCCGCCGGGCTCCGGCTCAGCCTTCATCGTCGTCGTCCACGACCGGGAACACGTGCTGGTCCCGGCCCGCGGTGTAGGAGTCGCGGCCCGCGGTGATCTGCTGCACCACGTTGAAGGAGTCGCGCGCAGCGAGTTGCCGCACGTCATGGACGAACTCCCGCAGTTCGGGGGCGGCTTCGCCGTGCTGGGCGAGGAAGGCGGCCAGGAGCGCGGCCCAGCGCCGCCGCTCATCGTCGACGGCCGGCTCCAGCGCACCGGAGGGTGATCGCAGGCGCTGCTCGGTCACGTCGAGCTCGCGAGCCAGCTCCGCCTGGTCGTCTTCCCCGTGGCGGCTGAAGATCGTGGAGAAGCGCGCCTTGACCGATTCCCAGGTGTCTCTGGTCATGGCCTGGACCAGTGCTGTTCCCGCGGCGCCGGCGAGGGTGACCAGGGCGGGGTCCATCGCGGCTACTCCTTCGTTGCGATGCGTTCCCCACTGGACGGCTTGATTGTCAGGCTAGTATGCCGCGCCGGGTGGTGCTTTTCCAGGCCTTGGTAAATCGCGTTTGTCAGTGCTTTCTTGATCCTGTCGCGATTACCGGGCGCCAATCACCAAAATACGCCCGAGGGGTTTGCTCGGCGGCTTGGAGGGGGGTCAGCTGCGGCCTGTTCTCCGGGGCCGGGTCCTCCTCCTCACACGCTGAGACGCTGGCGGGTGAGGAGCGTGAGCAGGGGTGTGCCGAGGGCCCACTCGGCGAGGTCGCCACGGTCGATCATGGCGAGCCCGGCGCCCTGGCCTTCTCTCGTGGCGGGTGGTGTGAAGCCGCTGGAGGTGATGAGCACCCCGGTGTTGCCGGAGTACGTGTGGGCGAGGGCGCCGAGGAAGTTGCGCACGTGGGGTGAGCCGAGGTTGCCGGACCAGCGTTTGCACTGCACGGCGAACGGCCGCCCGTCGGGGGCGACGCCGAGGACGTCGACCCCGCCGTCACCGGCCTTGCCGACCACGCGGACCTTGCGGAACCCGTCGCGCCGCAGGAGCGCCGCCACGAGGTGCTCGAACTGCTCGCCGCTCATCTTGTCGATCGTCTCGAGTTGGGCGTTGGCCTGGAGGTAGTGGTCGCGGTGCCGGCGCGCCTGGCGGACGGCGAGCAGCGCCACGCCGATGACGACGGCGGCCACGGCGAGGGTCGCGACCAGGAGCCACGGCCACGACGATCGCACGAACCCCACCGTCGCGTTCAAGAGCGGGACCGCCACCACGAGCCCCACCATCGCCAACATGATGCCGTCGCCGCCGGAGCGGCGCCCCCCGCGCCGGGTCGGTCGTCGTCGCGCCATCGGGAACCTCCTTGGGATGAGGTGGTCACAGCGACGAGTGTGAACGCGGGCACCGACAAAAACGGCTCTCGCCTCAGCCCACCTGCTCCTGGATGCCGGCCATCGAGCTCAAGCAGGAACCGGACTACCGGGTCGCGATGGTGCGCAAGGCGTGGAACTGGGCGAGCAGCGCCGGATCGCCGGACAGGCGGACGGCGTCGTCGCCCGCGCGGTTCCACAGCCAGAGCAGCAGAGGCGCGGCGTCGCCGCTCACCAGGGCGTCACCACCGAACCCCGTGACCGCGTCGGCCGCCTCGACTCCGAAGGGCGTGGCCGTGACGGTCCAGGCGTGGTGGCTCGTGGAGACCGACACGGGGCGCTTGTCTGGCGTGTCGAGCAGGGCGCCGAAATCCTCCCTCCAGCGGACGCTCTGGTAGGCGACGAAGAGCTTGAGAACCTCGTCGATGCCGTCGATCGCCAGATCCGGAGGGATGGGGGACACCGGGAGGCCCGCGGCGAGCTCGGCGTCGGCGCGGTGGACGACAGTCTCCTGGGCCATGCGGCGGATCCAGAAGCCGACCGTCTGGTCGGGCTCGTGCCAGGTGGCCGCGTGGTCGCCGGGGGAGTGCGCGGCGAACTCCGCCGTCAGTGCGGCGTAGGCATCGTCGAGGGCGGCGACCGGATCGGGCTCGGTCACCTCCGGCGGCCACGGGTCGGGGAACGCGCCGAGCCGGATGCACTCGGTCTTGTGCAGATAGACCTTGGCGACGTGGCCGGTCAGATCGGCGACCGTCCAGTCGGGGCATGAGGGCACCGGCGCCCCCGGATCGGTCACGGCGACGGCCGCCCGGAGCAGGTTGAAGTCGTCAGCGAGGCAGCTGAGGAGCCGGGAGAATTCCATGCCGCCCATCGAAGCAGCTCCGTAGGACACTTTCGCGCCGTGCCCCCGACTCTGTGGATAACCACCTGCCGGAGTGGCCGGGTGCGTCAGGGGTGTGCCGGCTGCTGGGCGTGGGCGGCGGCGACGCGCTTGGGGACGACCATGCGCCACGCGTCCACGACCAGCTCCCGCATCTCGGGCTCGTCGATCGCGGCCATCCGGACCTGGACCCAGTTGTACCGCAGGTCGGAAGGGCGGGGCAGGTGAAACTTCCCGGGCTCGGCCGCGACGAGCGCGGCACGCTCCTCCTTGGGGAAGGCGAACCCCATCGAGGTCTCGTCCGGAGAGATGGCGATGTAGACGATCCTGCCCACCCGGAACTTGATGCGCTCTCTGATCAGATGCTCTTCGGTGCGCGGCAGGGTCAGCGCCAGCCTGCGTACGTCGTCGGCCGTGACCATCGTTCCCCCGCCTCTCCAGCTCTGGACTCATACTGACGCACGTCGCCGGCCGTGATCACGGGGTCGGCTCCTTCAGCTGGACGGCGACGATGACGTTGCCGAGCGGGTCGCGGAAGTGGAGCGAGCGGCTGCCGGGATCGTCTCGCTCGTCCCACACCGGGCAGCCGTGGGCGAGCAGCCGCTCGCGGGCGTGGTCGAAGTGATCGGTGTACAGCACCAGCAGCGGCTGATCTCCCGACTGGCGGCCGACCATGCGCCGGTCGTGCTCGGTGGTGGCGGGCATCAGCCACAGACCGGCGGGCTCCTGCCCGGGAAGACCGATGTGCAGGTAGCGGAAACCGTCGGTCTCCTGGTCGTGCAGGACGCCGAAACCCAGCACGTCCCGATAGAAGGCGAGCGCCGAGTCGGCGTCATCGACGAGGAGCACCGTGCGCCCGAGCGAGGCGAAAGGCGCGATCGGCATAGTGGTGTCCGGCGCGGCAGGGCTGGTGGGAAGGGATACGTCAGGGATCGTCACACGGCGTACGTTAGCCGCGGGCACCGACATCCTGCGGGCTCCGTGGTCTTCCTGGAGCCTGACTCTCAGAAGAGGACGCACTACCGGTCCCTGGGGCGCCGTTAACGAGCGTGTCACCAGCTCAAATGGGACGATCGGGAGGGCTGAGCTCCTGTTGTGCGCGAACGCCGTGAGGTTCCTCGGCGATCAAGCGCCGCGATGGACCTGGTGTCCGTCCCTTCTGTTAAGTGACTGCGATTCCTCGGTTGTCGATGTGGTGATTGGTCAGCCGCTATGACCGGGGCCGGTGAGGCCGTGTCGCAGCAGCCTGGTGAGGGTGTCGATCGCCTCGTCGTCCCCGAGTGTGCGGCCGATGGGCTCGCCGCCGCCGGTGAGCCAGACCGTGCAGAACCCTTCCATCAGGGCGTTGAACGCCGATGTCAGCACGGCGGGGTCGCCGGGCAGGTCGAACCCAGCGGTCTGGAGCCGCTGGAGGTGTTCGCGCATGGTCTGCAGTTGGGCGTGGCGGATCTGGGCGACGCGCTCGGCGAACTCTGGGTCGACCAGTGCGGCTTGGCCGAGCGCCTGAATCTCGGGCAGGTGCGCCTTGTAGGTGTGCCAGTACGCGGCCACCCGGGCGCGCAGGGCGGGCTCGCTCGACAGGTCGTCGCCCGCCTCATGGACGGAGAGCTCCTCGCCGGCCTGGTCGAGCCAGTCGGACAGCAGCGCTTGGAGCACTTCCTGCTTGCTGGCGAAGTGTTTGTAGAAGGAGCCGGCGGAGCGTCCCGCCTCGGCCGTGATGTCGGTGATCTTGGCGTTGAGGTAGCCGTTGCGAGCGAACACGCGGCGGGCGGCCTCCTTTAAGGCGATCTCGGTCTGCGCGGCCTTTTCCTTCCGGCTCGCAGGCGTCGGCTCGGATGCGGACACACGGCCCCCTTGACGGACAAGCAAACTTAGACGAATCTAGATTCACTGAATCTGGATTCACCGAAAATTCGTTCACAGACAGTATGACCTACCGAGAGGGCGGAGCCATGGGCATGGCGCGCAACGGCGACATCGAACTCGCCTACGAGACCTTCGGCGCCACGAGTGGAGTGCCGTTGCTGCTGATCAGCGGTACCGGGGTGCAGATGCTGATCTTCCCCGAAGACCTCTGCGGCGCGCTGGTTGAATCCGGGTTCCAGGTCGCCAGGTTCGACAACCGCGACACCGGCCTGTCCACACACCTGACCGGAGTGCCGGCGCCCGGCTGGCTCAAGACCATGATCCGCCCCTCTTCAGCGCCGTACCGGCTGAAGGACATGGCCGAAGACGCCCTCGCGGTGATGGACGCCCTCGGGTGGCAGTCCGCGCACCTGGTCGGCACCTCGCTGGGCGGGATGATCGCCCAGACCCTCGCCATCCGCTACCCCTCCCGGGTGCGCACCCTCACCTCGATCATGTCGACCCCCGCGGCTCGGATCGGCACCATGCCCAAGATCGCCACCCTGAAAGCGATCATGAAACTCTCCAACATGCCAGTCACCAGCCCGGACCAGGCAGCGCAAGAGGCCATCGCGATGAAGAAGCTCATCGGCTCCCCGCGATACCCCTTCGACGAGAAGGAGGTGGGCGACATCGGCCGCCGCTCCTATGAGCGCCATCCCGGCAGTCCCGACGGCGACGCGCGCCAGCGCGCCGCCGTCACCGCCTCCGGCGACCGGCGCAAGGCACTGGCCACGCTACGCATCCCCACCCTCGTCCTGCATGGCGAGGACGACCCAGTCATCCAGCTCAAGGCCGGACAGGCAACCGCGGCAGCCATCCCCGGCGCACGCCTGATCACCTACCCCGGCATGGGCCATGACCTGCCCAGGCAACTCTGGCCATCCATGCTCCAGCAGATCCGGGCCCTCGCCTTCACACATCAATAAACCATCTTGCGACCAAGCCAGGCAGGAGTCCCGTTGCGGGAGAAGTCCGTCATCCACCGGACGATCAAGGTAGCCCCGGGCGTGCTCGCACCGGGCCATCTGGGCGAGCTCCCCCAAATCGTCGACTTCGACCTGGTGGACGCGGTCGTGGAGGAGACCGGAGCACGCGAGCGCCGACTACGGTTACTGCCTTCACGGGTGATGGTGTACTTCGTGCTGGCGCTGGCGATGTTCGAGCACTGCTCCTACCGGCAGGTGTGGGACACGCTGATGGCGTGCCTGACGCCGTTACCACTGCTGCGTACCTCGCGTCGGCGGATCGCGTCGTCGTGATCATATGGGCCGTAGACGACGAGCCGCGCACCACCTGGGTTGGCGGAGCGAGCGGCGAGCGGCACGCCTGCCCGCCGTACGAGATACGCGTCTTCAGCGTGGACGGCATGCCCACCTGGTGCGAGATCGCGGTGCTGGTCAGGCGCCGTGGGGGTGGGTGGTGCGGGTGAGCAGGAGGGCTACGTCGTCATATTGCTTGGGGAGGGCGGCGATGATGGCGTCGCAGGTGGACTCCAGGGTGTCGCGCGGGGAGCTGAGCGCTTCCTGGAGGGCCGCGATGCCGCTGTCGATGTCCTGCTCGCGGCTCTCCACGAGCCCGTCGGTGTAGAGCGCGAGCGTGCTGCCGACCGGGATCGGCACCTCCGTCGTCGTGAACGCCCTGGAGAACGTGGGGTCGCCGAGGCCGAGCGCCAGCCCCGACGGCAGGGCCAGCACGGAGGCGGTGCCGTCGGGATGGACGAGGATCGGCGGCGGATGCCCGGCGCGGGACAGCGCGCAGGTGCGGGTGGCGAGGTCGACGGTGGCGTAGAGGCAGGTGGCGCACTGGATGGAGTCCATGTCCTCGGCCATGCGGTCGAGCCGGCGCAGCACCTGGTCGGGCGGCAGGTCGAACCCGGCGAGCGCCCGTACGGCCGCGCGGAGCTGGCCCATCGCGCCGGCCGCCACCGCCCCGTGCCCCATGGCATCCCCGATCACCAGGGCGATGCGCGTCTCGGACAGCGAGATCACGTCGTACCAGTCGCCGCCCACGGTCATGGCGCTCGCGGGCAGGTAGCGGTGGGCGACCTCCAGGCCGGGCGGGACGGTCAGAGTGCGGGGCGCCAGATCCTGCTGGATCGCCTGCCCGGTGCGGCGCTCGCGGCAGTAGAGCCGGGCGTTGTCGATGCAGATGGCGGCCCGGGTGGCGAGGTCCTCGGCGAGGGTTGTGTCGTGGTCGTCGAAGCGGGGACGGTCGCCGGTGCGGCTGAACGCGATGAAGCCCAGCCCGATGCCCCGGGCCGTCAGCGGCGCCGCGAGGAACGAGGTCTTCTCGAGGACGCCCATGGCCGAGGCGCCGAGCATGCCGGTGATCCGGTCGAGCTCCTTGGTCTCCAGGTCGGCCACGGTGTAGACGATGGCGGCGTCGCCGGTCATGCACCGGTTGGCGGGGTGCCGCGCGCCGTAGTGGACGATCTCGTTGGCCGGGAAGACGGCGCGCCAGTCGCACTCGCCGGCGCTGCGCTCACCGGTGCGGCGGGGGGCGAAGCGGATGGCCAGCCGCCGGACCCTGACCGACCCGTCGGCCGCGAGGTCGGGGTAGAGCTCGTCCCTGAGCAGGCCTTCGACGATGTAGAGGCTGGCCGCGTCGGCGAACCTGGGCACGGCGATGTCCATGAAGTCCTCGGCGGCCTGCCGGGGGTCGAGCGTGGCGCCGACGCGGGTGCTCAGCTCGTTGAGCAGGGCGAGGCGGTCGCCGGCGGAGGCGCCGGCGTCGGCGGGGCCGGGCAGGGAGGTGTCCATGGCGGTGACCATCACCGCGCCCCACGCGCCCGGGCGGGCCAGAGGCTCCCAGATGAACGCCACGTCGTGGACCTGGCCGTCGGCGCACGCGACGGAGAGGATCTCGCTCCACCGGGCGCCGGCGGCCACCTGGGCGAGGACCCGCCTGACGGTGTCGCGACGGGCGACGCCCAGGAGCAGATCGCAGATGTCGTCGCCCATGGCCCTGCCGGGAGAGTGGCCGAACAGCCGGGTGGCGCCGCCGCCCCACTCGGTGACGCGCCCCTGCCTGTCGAGCACCAGAGCGGCGAACCCCGCCAGGTGCGCCATGCCTGGGCGTGAACCCCACGGGTCGTCGACCGGTGACTCCGATCTCGCCGCACCCGCCACCAGACCCCCCTGGAAAGAAGATGGGACATCGTGTCCGGGCCGCTCGCAGGCGCGGGGGCTCCTTTCCCACCCAGGTCTGCACCCATCTGCGGCTACCGTCAGTAAAGTAGCATCTACTCTTAGCTGTCTTTCGCGAAAACTCCTCAAAGCCAGCCATCTGGCATCGGTCACGCCGGTTTCCGCGGGCGCGAAAGGCCTCACCCTCGGGCAGTGGCCCGGATCACACTTCCGATCGGGAATGGTGAGAATGCGCGGAGCGGTTGGCCTCAGCGTGACGCTAGCTTCGCCTTTGACCTGGTCGTTGCCCTCGGCCGACCGGGCGATCCGCGGGTGTCGCGTTCGTCTCTGAAGCGGGGATCCCCTTCGTCGCCCCCCGCCCCACCCGCCTCCTATTTCGGATATAACCTACCTGTGATACATGTTTCTCGCCTGCGAAAGGTCTACGGCACCGGTGTCGTCGCGCTCGACGGGGTCGACCTCGACGTACGGGAAGGTGAGATCTTCGGTGTGCTGGGGCAGAGCGGCGCCGGCAAGAGCACGCTGCTTCGCTGCGTCAACCTGCTGGAACGCCCGACGGGCGGCACCGTGACGGTCGCGGGCCAGGAACTGACCTCGCTCGACCTCGCGGGGCTACGCCGCGCCAGGCAGCGCATCGGCATGATCCACCAGCACTTCGCGCTGCTGTCCTCCCGCACCGTGGCGGGGAACGTCGCCTTCCCGCTGGAGGTGGCCGGAGTGCCGCGCCGCGAGCGCGGCACGCGCGTGGGGGAGCTCCTGGAGCTGGTGGGGCTCCAGGGCAAGGCCTCGGCCTACCCCGCCCAGCTCTCCGGCGGCCAGAAGCAGCGCGTCGGCATCGCCCGCGCCCTCGCCGCACGTCCGAAGGTGCTCCTGTCGGACGAGGCGACCAGCGCACTGGACCCGGGGACGACGCAGTCGATCCTCGCCCTGCTCAAGCGGCTCAACGCGGAGCTCGGCCTGACGATCCTGCTCATCACCCACGAGATGCACGTCATCAAGAGCGTCTGCGACTCGGTGGCCATCATGCGCGATGGCCGCGTCGAGGAATCCGGTACGGTCGCGGAGCTCATCGCCCGGCCCGGGTCGCTCCTGACCCGCGAGATCTTCCCGCTCCCCGAGCCCGCTCCGGACGGCGTCATAACGGTGACCTTCGCCGGGCAGGCGGGCGAACCGGTCATGTCGAGCCTGGTCCGGAAGTTCGACGTGGACGTCGACATCCTCGGCGGGTCCCTGGAGGAGCTCGGAGGCGTGCCGGTCGGGCGCCTGCGGATCAGGCTCGAAGGAAGGAACACCGCCGACGCCCTGGCCTACCTGCGCGAGCGCGGCCTGATCCTGGAGGAGGCCGGATGAGCGGCGACGAACTGCCGCAGGCGCTCGCGCAGGCCACCGGCGAGACGGCCCAGATGGTGTTCTGGTCGGCGCTGCTCACGCTGGTGCTCGGCCTGCCCCTCGGCGTGCTGCTGGTCGCGACCGACCGTGGCGGCCTCATCCCCGCCCCCGCCGTCAAGGCCGTGCTCGGGGCGATCGTCAACGTCGGGCGCTCGCTGCCGTTCATCGTGCTGATGGTCGCGATCCTTCCGTTCACGCGCCTGGTCACCGGCACCACGATCGGGACGATCGCCGCGATCGTCCCGCTGACGCTCGGGGCCGTTCCCTTCTTCGCCCGGCTGGTGGAGACCGCGCTGCGCGGGGTGGAGCGGGAGGTCGTCGAGGCCGCCCAGGCGATGGGCGCGAGCCGTACGAGGGTGGTGGCCAGGGTCCTGCTCCCCGAGGCCCTTCCCGGGCTCGTCGCCGGGCTGACCGTGACGATCGTGGCGCTGATCGGGTACTCCGCGATGGCGGGGGCGATCGGCGGCGGTGGCCTCGGCGACCTCGCGATCAGGTACGGCTACCAGCGCTTCGACACCACGGTGATGATCGTCACGGTCGTGCTGCTCGTCGTGGTCGTGCAACTCGTGCAGAGCCTCGGCGACCTCGTCGCCCGCCGGCTCTCCCACAGGTAGCCACACCGTCCCCCAGGGCTTTCCCGCAATAGCAATAGACGAATAAAAGGAGATATGACGTGCGCAAGTTGTTCGGCGCCGTGGCCGCGGCCACGCTGGCACTGATGCTCGCGGGGTGTGGAGGATCGGGCTCGGAGCCGGCCGCCGCCAAGGACGACGTGCTGAAGGTCGGTGTCAGCCCGGTGCCGCACGGGGAGATCCTCAAATTCGTCAAGGACAAGCTCGCGCCCGCCGCAGGGCTCAAGCTGGACATCGTCGAGTTCACCGACTACGTGCAGCCCAACGTGCAGCTCCAGGAGGGCCGGCTCGACGCGAACTACTTCCAGCACCGCCCCTACCTGGCGGACTTCCTCAAGTCCAAGGGCGGCAAGGAGCTCGCGTTCGTCCAGGCGGTCCACCTTGAGCCGCTCGGCCTGTACTCCAAGAAGGTCAAGAGCGTCGGCGAACTGGCCGACGGCGCGACCGTGGCCGTGCCGAACGACGCCACCAACCTCGGGCGCGGGCTGAAGCTGCTGGAGGACAACGGCGTGATCAAGCTCAAGCCGGGCGCCGGCACCGCCGCCACCGAGCGCGACGTGGCGGAGAACCCCAAGAACCTCCAGTTCAAGCCGCTGGAGGCCGCGCAGCTGCCGCGCTCGCTCGAAGACGTGGACGCGGCCGTCATCAACGGCAACTACGCGCTGGAGGCCAAGCTCAAGCCCGCCTCCGACGCCCTGGTGCTGGAGAAGGCCGAGGACAACCCGTACGCCAACGGTCTCGTGGTGCTCAAGGGCCAGGAGAACGCCCCTCAGATCAAGAAGCTCGCCGAGCTGCTGGCCGGCCCCGAGGTGAAGAAGTTCATCGAGGACACCTACCAGGGCTCGGTGATCTCCGCCACGTCCTAGCGGGACTACATCGCCGCGGCGTGCCGGCTGGAGCCGGCGGGCTAGGGCCCGTCCTTGCGCAGGCCGGCGAAGGCGATCTTGCAGACGGTGTCGGCGAGGGCGTCGGCGCCCATGCCGCCGCGCGGCCGGTACCACTCGGTCAGCGAGTTGACCAGCCCGAACACCAGGCGGCTCGCGACGGCGGGATCCACGTCGGGACGTACGTCGCCCTCGGCCTCGGCCTGCTGGACCAGCTCGCTCACCATGTGGTCGAACTGCCGGCGGCGGGCCAGGGCCTGGCGCTCCACCTTGGTGTTGCCGCGCACCCGGAGCAGGAGGGTGACGAAGGGGAGCCGCTCGACCAGCACGTGCACGCTGCGCCGTACGAGATGCTCCAGCTTGTCGATGGCGCGCCCGTCCATGGCGGTGGCCTCGTCCGCGGCCTCGAACAGGCCGTCGAGGGCGCGGTCGACGGCCAGGCGCAGCAGCTCGTCCTTGCCGGTGATGTGGTGGTAGATCGCCGACTTCGTGATGCCGAGCCTGCGGGAGAGGTCCTCCATGCTGGTGGCCTCATACCCCCGCTCGTTGAACACCTTGACCGCGACGGCGAGCAGCGACTCCAGGTCGTAGCCGGGGCGGCCTCGTCGCGGAGGTGTGACGCGGGCGGTGGTCATCGCAGGAGTATCCCAGCCCTTCCTCCATGGGATGTCACGTGCCTTGCATACTGACCGAACGGCCGGTTAATAATGAGTTGTCGCCAGTTAAGGGTCGTGGTTGCACCGCTGTCAAGGGCACCCCCTGGAAGCCGGCGAAAACGGGTAGGAGCGGAGAGGCGCGCCGGATGGACGGGCCCCTGTCCGGACGAACGGCCGGTTGGTGATTCCTCGATGGGGAGGTCCGCGATGGCCCCGCTCAGCAGTTATGTCACCGGTTCCTGGCATGTCCCGGACGACGAGGGAGCGCCGCTGCACGACGCGGTCACGGGGGAGGAGGTCGCCAGGATCTCCTCCGCGGGAGTCGACTTCGGCGCGGCGCTGGAGTACGGACGCCGCTCCGGCGGGCCCGAGCTTCGCGCACTGACCTTCCCGCAGCGCGCCGCGCTGCTGAAGGCGCTGGCCTCCCACCTGCGCGAGCACCGCGAGGAGCTGTACGAGCTGTCGCTGCGCACCGGGGCCACGCTGGGCGACTCGAAGTTCGACGTCGACGGCGGCATCGGGGTGCTGTTCTCGTACTCCAGCAAGGGGAGGCGCGAGCTGCCCGGCGACACGGTTCACCTCGACGGCGCCGTGGAACCGCTCGGCAAGGCCGGGTCGTTCGCCGCCCAGCACATCTACACGTCCATGCGGGGCGTCGCCGTGCAGATCAACGCGTTCAACTTCCCCGTGTGGGGGCCGCTGGAGAAGCTCGCGCCCGCTTTCCTCGCCGGGATGCCGTCGCTGGTCAAGCCGGCGGGCCAGACCGCCTACGTCACCGCGCGGCTGGTCGAGCTGATCGTCGCCTCGGGCATCCTGCCCGAGGGCGCCCTGCAGCTGGTCTGCGGGAGCGTGGGCGACCTGTTCGAGCACCTGACCGAGCAGGATCTGGTGGCCTTCACCGGCTCGGCGTCCACGGCCCAGAAGCTGCGCACCCACCCCGTCGTCGTGGGCCGTTCCGTGCGCTTCAACGCCGAGGCGGACTCGCTGAACTGCTCCATCCTCGGCCCGGACGCCGTTCCGGGCACCGAGGAGTTCGATCTGTTCGTCAGGCAGCTGGTGACCGAGATGACGGTCAAGGCGGGGCAGAAGTGCACGGCGATCCGGCGCGCGTTCGTCCCCGCGGACCTGCTCGGCGAGGTGGCCGAGGCCGCCGCCGCCCGGCTGGCGAAGGTCACGGTCGGCAACCCCGCCGATCCGTCCGTACGGATGGGGGCGCTGGCCGGGCTCGGGCAGCGCGAGGAGGTCCGCCGCGCGCTCAAGGCGCTGATCCCGGCCGGCTCGGTGGTGTACGGAGACCCGGAGCGGGTGGAGGTGGTCGGCGCCGACGCCGAGCGCGGGGCGTTCATCTCGCCGGTGCTCCTGCGCGTGGACGATCCCGATCGGCCGGAGCCGCACGAGGTGGAGGCGTTCGGCCCGTTCAGCGCCCTCATGCCGTACACCTCGGCCGAGCAGGTGATCGAGCTGGCCGCGCGGGCCCAGGGCAGCCTGGTCGGTTCGGTCGTGACCGGCGACGCCGCCTTCGCCCGCGAGGTGGTGCTCGGCACCGCTCCCTGGCACGGCCGCCTGCTGGTGCTGGACGCGGAGGCCGCCAAGGAGTCCACCGGGCACGGCTCGCCGCTGCCCGTGCTCGTGCACGGAGGCCCCGGGCGGGCCGGGGGCGGCGAGGAGATGGGCGGCATCCGCGGCGTGCTGCACCACATGAACCGCACGGCCGTCCAGGCGAGCCCGGCGATGCTCTCGGCGATCACCGGCCGGTGGGTGCCGGGCAGTGAGCGCACCGTGACCGAGGTCCATCCCTTCCGCAAGCACCTGGAGGATCTCAGGCCCGGCGACACCGTGATCGCCGGACCCCGCGCGGTCAGCCTGGCGGACATCGAGCACTTCGCCGAGTTCACCGGAGACACCTTCTACGCCCACATGGACGAGGAGGCGGCGCGGGCCAACCCGTTCTTCGACGGCAGGGTGGCCCACGGCTACCTGATCGTCTCGCTGGCGGCGGGGCTGTTCGTCGACCCCGACCCGGGGCCCGTGCTGGCCAACTACGGGCTGGAGAACCTCCGCTTCCTCACGCCGGTCTACCCCGGGGACGAGCTGACGGTGACGCTCACCGCCAAGCACGTCGACCCGCGCGAGGGCGCCCCGTACGGGGAGGTCCGCTGGGACGCCGACGTGACCAAGCAGGACGGGTCCTCGGTGGCGAAGTACGACGTGCTGACCCTGGTGGCCAGGCGCGCCACCTGACCTGGAAGGACGTACCGCTTGCGCGGGAACGGCCGCTGAGCGAGACTAATAACTGACCGAATGTTCGGTAAAGGGGTGGCGGTGCATGGCTGACCTGGAAGGGCACTTCGACCGCACGATCGACAGGGACCAGCGCGTCGAGCCGCGCGACTGGATGCCCGACGGCTACCGCGCGACGATGGTGCGGCAGATCGCCCAGCACGCCCACTCGGAGATCATCGGGATGCAGCCCGAGGGCGAGTGGATCACCAGGGCGCCCTCGCTGCGCCGCAAGGCGATCCTGCTCGCCAAGGTGCAGGACGAGGCCGGGCACGGGCTCTACCTCTACTCCGCCGCCGAGACGCTGGGCGCCGACCGCGCCGAGCTGACCGCGATGCTCATCGAGGGGCGGCAGAAGTACTCATCGATCTTCAACTACCCGACCCTGACGTACGCCGACGTGGGCGTGATCGGCTGGCTGGTCGACGGCGCCGCCATCTGCAACCAGGTGCCGCTCTGCCGCAGCTCCTACGGGCCGTACGCGCGGGCGATGATCCGCATCTGCAAGGAGGAGTCCTTCCATCAGCGGCAGGGTTACGAGCTGCTGTTGACGATGATGAGGGGCACCGAGGCGCAGCGCGCGATGGTGCAGGACGCCGTGGACCGGTGGTGGTGGCCGTCGCTCATGATGTTCGGCCCGCCCGACGACGCCTCGCCCAACACCGCCCGGTCGATGGCGTGGAAGATCAAGCGGCACACGAACGACGAGCTGCGGCAGCGGTTCGTGGACATGAGCGTGCCGCAGGCCGAGGCGCTCGGCGTGACGCTTCCCGATCCCGGCCTGCGTTGGAACGACGAGCGGGGCCGCCACGACTTCGGCGAGATCGACTGGTCCGAGCTGAAGCGGGTGATCAGCGGCGATGGCCCCTGCAACGCCCGCCGGATCGCCGTACGCCGCGCCGCGCACGAGAACGGCGACTGGGTCCGCGAGGCGGCGTCCGCCCACGCGCGCAAGGCGGCGGCCGGGCGCCTGGAGGCCGTCGCGGCGGGAGGGGTCGCATGAGCGCCTGGCCGCTGTACGAGGTTTTCGTCCGGAGCAAGCGGGGGCTCAACCACGTGCACGTGGGCTCGCTGCACGCCGCCGACGACGAGACGGCGTTGCGTCACGCCCGCGATCTCTACACGCGCCGCAACGAGGGCGTGAGCATCTGGGTGGTGCGCTCCGACCGCATCGCCGCCACCAGCCCCGACGAGAAGGACTCGTTCTTCGCGCCCAGCGGCGACAAGGTCTACCGGCATCCGACCTTCTACTCCATCCCCGACGACGTCCCGCACATGTGAGGCCACGATGCCTTCCTCGGACGACCTTCACGACCCGGACACGGGGAACGCCTACGAGGCGCTCAACGAGGCCGACGACCCCCGCTGGGCGTACGGCACCGGATTCGCCGACCCGCTGGACGGGGTCGACACGCGGGTGCCCGAGGGCGTGGACGGCGCCGACCTGGCGGCCTACTGCCTGATGCTCGGCGACGACGCGCTGATCATGTCCCACCGCCTGCAGGAGTGGTGCACGCGCGCGCCGGAGCTGGAGGAGGAGGTCGCGCTGGCCAACATCGCGCTCGACCTGCTCGGACATGCTCGGCTGCTGCTGTCGCGCGCGGGGGCGGCGGACGGATCGGGCCGCGACGAGGACACCCTGGCGTTCCTCCGCGACGAGGGCGAGTTCCGCAACGTGCGGCTGGCCGAGGTCGAGAACGGTGACTTCGGCCAGGCCGTGGCCCGCCTGCTGATCTTCGCGACGTGGCGGCTGGCGCTGCTCGGCAGGCTGGCCGGCTCGCGTGACCCGGTGCTGGCCGCGGTGGCGGTCAAGGGCCTGAAGGAGGTCGCCTACCACCGTGACTACGCCGCCGGCTGGGTCGTACGGCTCGGCGACGGGACGCCGTACTCGCGGAAGCGCGTGGTGGAGGGCCTGGAGTCGGTGTGGCCGTTCGTGGGGGAGCTGTTCATCCCGCACGAGGTGGAGTCGCGCCTGGCGGCGGCGGGCGCGGGGGTCGACCCTTCCGATCTCCGGGAGGAGTTCGACGCCGTCCTCGACCAGGTGCTGTCGGCCGCGACCCTCACCCGTCCTGTGGACGCCGTGACGGCGGCGGGTGGTCGCTCCGGTGTTCACACCAATGCGATGGCCGAGATCCTGGCCGAGATGCAGAGCGTCGCCCGCGCCCATCCGGAGGCGACATGGTGACCGCGCGCGAGGTCGCGGAGGGCGTGGCGGATCCCGAGCTGCCCATGATGACCCTGGCCGACCTCGGCATCCTGCGTGACGTCGCGGAGGTCCCGGGCGGAGGCGTGATCGTCACCATCACCCCGACGTACAGCGGGTGCCCGGCGATGGCGGCCATCCGCGCTGATCTGTCCATGGCCCTCCGCTCTGCCGGATACGCCGACGTGCGGGTTCGTACCGTCCTGTCGCCGGCGTGGACCACCGACTGGATCAGCGAGAAGGGCCGGCGGAAGCTGGCCGAGGCGGGGATCGCCCCGCCGGGCCCGGCCCCGGTACGGGCGCGCGGGCCGGTGCCCGTGACGCTCGGCCCGAGCCGGAAGCGGCTGAGCTGCCCGCGCTGCGGGTCGGACGACACCGAGGAGATGTCCCGGTTCGGTGCCACCGCGTGCAAGGCCCTGTGGCGCTGCCGCGCCTGCCGCGAGCCGTTCGAGCACGTCAAGGAGCTGTGACATGACCGTGGCCGGGGTAGGGGTACGGCGGCGCGCGCGCTTCGCCACCTTGCGCGTGGCCGGGGTGGACCGGCTGTGCGAGGACGCCACCGTGATCACCTTCGAGGTGCCGGACGAGCTGGCGGAGGACTTCGCCTTCCTGCCCGGCCAGTCGCTCACGCTCCGGGCGATCGTGGACGGCCGTGACGAGCGGCGCTCCTATTCGATCTGCGCTCCGGCGGGCGGACCCCTGCGCATCGGCGTCCGGGAGATCCCGGGAGGGCTGTTCTCGACGTGGCTGGTGCACCACCTGAGGCCCGGTGACCACGTCGCGGTGCTGCCGCCCACCGGGACCTTCACCGCCGACCTCGGCACGCCCGCCCACCACGTGTTCGTCGCGGCGGGCTCGGGCATCACCCCGGTGCTGTCGATCGCCTCCTCGGTGCTCGCGGCGACCCCGGGAAGCACGGTGACGCTGTTCTACGGCAACCGGAGCACCCGCACCGTCATGTTCGCCGAGGAACTGGCCGACCTGAAGGACACCGCGCCCGCCCGCGTGGAGCTGGTCCACGTGCTCTCCAGGGAGCCGCGGGAACCGGAGCTGTTCACCGGCCGGCTCGACGCCGCCAAGCTGCGCGTGATGCTCCCCGCCCTGACCTCCGTACCGGATGTCGGCCACTGGTGGCTGTGCGGGCCGTACGGGATGGTGCTGGACGCGCGCGAGGTGCTCGCCGAGCTGGGGGTGCCGGCGGAGCGCGTCCACAACGAGCTGTTCTACGTGGACGAACCACCGCCCGAGCCGGTTCGGCGCGTGGAGGGCCCGGGTGAGGGCGCCACCGCCGAGGTGACGGTGATCCTCGACGGCCGGGTCACCTCCACCGTGCTCCCTAGCGGCGCCACCGTCCTTGAGGGCGCGCAGCGCGTACGGCCCGACCTGCCCTTCGCCTGCAAGGGCGGGGTGTGCGGCACCTGCCGCGCGCGCGTGGTGGACGGTGAGGTCAGGATGCGGCGCAACTTCGCACTGGAACCCGCCGAGGTGAGCGCCGGATACGTGCTGACCTGCCAGTCGGTGCCGGTCTCCGGGCACGTCACCGTCGACTTCGACGTGTGAGAAGCCGTTCAGGAGGCCTGCGAGAGGCGGAGCCGCCAGCGCCCGCCGTGGGCCGTGAGCCTCACGTGCGACAGGGGCTCCGCGTCGATCTTCCAGAACGCCTCCGGTGGCGTGCCGAGCACGTGGACGACGGCGGCCCTGATCACGGCCGGATGGGTGATCGCCACCACCCTCCCGCCCGCTTCGTGGCGTGACTCCAGCCAGGCGGCGACGCGGCCGACGAGGGTGAGGACCGACTCCCCGCCATGGGGAGCGGCGGCGGGGTCGGTGAGCCAGGCCGTCATGCCCTCGGGGTCCTCCACCCGCAGGTCGGCGAGGGTGCGGCCCGCCCAGTGGCCGGTGTCGCAGTCGCGCAGGCCCTCGTCGGTCTCGGCGGTGACCCCGAGGCCGGCCGCGGTCTGGCGGCAGCGCAGCGACGGCCCGCACAGAGCGGACGAGCTCTCCGCGCCCGCCGGTGCGAAGAGGTGCGCGGCGTCGGCGACCTGCTTTGTCCCGTGCTCGTCCAGACCCTCGTCGAGGGGAAAGGCGGCCCGGCGTAGCGCCTCGGTCGAACCATGACAAACCATGACAATTCTGACCGTCACGTGTCTCCCCTCTATGGCGCGAGAGGGGTAATTGTCGCCCTTCACCCCCATTGACGGACTAGTCATTCACACCGTAACGTCCAAGCGACATTGTTGACGGTGTGGGGAATCCAGCGAGACTCTGGTACGGCCGCGCCACTGTGACCGGTCCTTCGGGCCCGGGAGTCAGACCCTCCGTCGTCACCGCCACCCCGCATGGGACGCGTGATCCCGAGGAGGCAACACCCCATGGCCCAAGCCGCCGTTCCCCACTCCCAGCCCGCCCCCATCAGCATCCCCGTTCGCGAGCTGCTGCCCTGGGCGGTCTTCGCCGGTGTTCTGGCCCTCATCCTCATCTACTTCGTGGGTGCGGAGCAGGGCGCGACCTCGCTGATCTCCGGGAACCTCGTGCACGAGTTCGTGCACGACGGACGTCACCTGCTCGGCTTCCCCTGCCACTGACGGGGTCTGTCACAGCATGGTGAGAAACCTGCTGGTCCGCGGCATGCTCGCGGGCCTCGTCGCTGCCGCCCTCGCCCTGGTGTTCGCCTGGATCTTCGGCGAGCCCCAGGTGGGAGCGGCCATCGCGCTCGAAGGACACGCCGGGCACGCGGCACACGCCGCGGAGGCCGTCGCGTCCGAGCCCGAACCGGTCAGCCGCGGCGTGCAGTCGACCGTGGGCCTCGCCACGGCGGTCGGCGTCTACGGCGTCGCGGTCGGCGGCGTCTTCGCGCTCGTGTTCGCCTTCGCCTACGGGCGGCTCGGCACCTTCGGCGCCCGGGGCACCTCGGCCTTGCTCGCCCTGGGCGCGTTCGTCACGGTCGAGCTGGTGCCGTTCCTGAAGTACCCCGCCAACCCGCCGGCGGTGGGCGACCCCGGCACCATCAGCCACAGGACGGTCGTCTACTTCGCTCTCGTCCTGATCTCCGTCCTCCTCGCGGTCGCGGCGGTGTACGTGGGCCGCGGGCTGGCCCCCCGTCACGGGAACTGGAACGCAACGTTGCTCGCGGTCGCCGGGTTCCTCGCCGCGGTGGTCGTGGTGTGCCTGCTCATGCCCACGGTCGACGAGGTGCCGCCCGGCTTCCCCGCCGCCCTGCTGTGGAAGTTCAGGCTCGCCTCACTGGGCACGCAGGCCATCGTGTGGAGCGGCATCGGGCTCGCGTTCGGCACGCT
The DNA here is from genome assembly GCF_040685555.1 of Sphaerisporangium sp. NPDC088356. Taxonomy (NCBI): domain Bacteria; kingdom Bacillati; phylum Actinomycetota; class Actinomycetes; order Streptosporangiales; family Streptosporangiaceae; genus Sphaerisporangium; species Sphaerisporangium sp. NPDC088356. The sequence goes on along the minus strand of NZ_JBFBIK010000001.1, from coordinate 71,259 downwards.
GGCGGGGCGGGCGCTCCCCCCCTACCGCGCACCGGTGTCCTCATCCGCCGTCTGAGCAGGTCACCTGCGGTCATGAGCCGCAGCGAAAGGACATCGCGACATGCTTCACCGGCCGGTCAAGGCCGCACGCAACTACCCGTTCACCGCCGTTGTGGGGCTCGACAACCTCAAGCTGGCGCTGATACTCAACGCGGTCTCCCCGCGCACCGGTGGCGTGCTCATCCGCGGGGAGAAGGGCACGGCGAAGTCGACCGTCGTCCGGGCGCTGGCGGCGCTGCTGCCGCCGGTCGCCGTCGTCCCCGGCTGCCGCTTCTCCTGTGATCCGGCCGGTCCCGACCCCGGATGCCCGGACGGTCCGCACGGCGCGGACCCCACCTCGTCCGTACGGCCCGCGCGGCTGGCCGAGCTGCCCGTCGGTGCCTCCGAGGACCGGCTCATCGGCTCGCTGGATTTGGAACGCGCGCTGACCGAGGGCGTGAAGGCCTTCGACCCCGGCCTGCTCGCCGCCGCCCACCGGGGCGTCCTGTACGTGGACGAGGTCAACCTGCTGCACGACCACCTCGTGGACCTGCTCCTCGACGCCGCCGCGCTCGGCATGTGCTACGTCGAGCGCGACGCCGTGTCCGTACGGCACGCGGCGCGGTTCATCCTGGTCGGCACGATGAACCCCGAGGAGGGCGAGCTGCGGCCCCAGCTGCTCGACCGCTTCGGCCTCACCGTGGAGGTCACGGCCTCGCGCGACCCCGAGGAGCGTGCCGAGGTGGTACGCCGGAGGCTGTCCTTCGAGGACGACCCCGAGGGGTTCGCCGGCCGCTGGGCGGGCGAGGAGAAGAACCTCGCCGCACGCATCGCCGAGGCGCGCGGCCGGCTGCGCGAGGTGGACCTGCCCGACGCCGCGCTGCGGAAGATCGCCACGGTCTGCGCCGCGTTCGGGGTGGACGGGATGCGGGCCGACCTCATCACCGCGCACGCCGCCGTGGCGCACGCCGCGTGGCGCGGCGGTACGGAGGTCACCGCCGAGGACATCCGCGAGGCTGTACGGCTCGCCCTGCCGCACCGTCGCAGGCGCGACCCCTTCGACGCCCCCGGCCTGGACGAGTCCGAGCTGGACGAGCTCCTCGGCGGCCCGGACCCGGACCCGGACCCGGATCCGGACCCCGATCCCGATACCGACGGCGGTCCCGATACCGATCCCGATCCCGATCCCCGCCCCGATACCGACGGCGGTCCCGGCCCGGAGGCGGGCCCGGATTCCAGTTCCGGACCCGACTCGGGCCCGGGCGCCGATTCCGATTCGAGTGGGGGTGCCGGGGATCCCGCTCAGGGGCCCAGAGCGATGCGGGACCCCGGCCGGCGTGGCGACGCGTCCGAAGCGCCCCGGACGGACGAGCCCTACCGGGTGCGCCCGCTGGCCGTCCCCGGGCTCGGCACGGGAAGTCCGGGACGGCGGTCGCGAGCCCGCACGTCGTACGGCCGGATCTCTGGTTCGCGGGTGCCCCTCGGACGGCTCACCTCGCCGCACCTGACGGCCACCCTCCGCGCGGCGGCCCCGTACCAGCGGGAACGCGGCAGGACCGGGCCCGGCCTGGTCGTACGGGCCGGTGACCTGCGCGAGGCCGTACGCGAGGGGCGCGAGGGCAACCTCGTCCTTTTCGTCGTCGACGCGAGCGGCTCGATGGCCGCGCGGCAGCGCATGGGCGCGGTGAAGGGCGCTGTGCTGAGCCTGCTCCTGGACGCCTACCAGCGCCGGGACAAGGTCGGCCTGGTCACGTTCCGGGGCGCCGGCGCGGAACTGGTGCTGCCGCCGACCTCGTCGGTGGAGGCCGGGGCGGCACGTCTGCGCGCTCTGCCCACGGGCGGGCGCACCCCCCTCGCCGAGGGGCTGCGGCGGGCGGCCGAGGTGGTGCGCGTGGAACGGCTCCGCGACCCCTCCCGCAGGGCGTTGCTGGTCGTGGTCACCGACGGGCGCGCCACCTCCGGCACCGACACCGACGTCCTGCGGGCCGCCGCGCTGCTCAAGGACGTCGCCGCCGTGGTGGTCGACTGCGAGAGCGGCCCGGTGCGGCTCGGCCTCGCCGTACGCCTGGCGGCCCGGCTCGGCGGCGAGGCCGTACGGCTGGAGCGCCTGGCCGCCGGCGGCCTCCGCGACCTGGTCCGCGAACGCAGAAAGGCGGCCTAGACGTGCCTGCGGGAAAGCCGGCGGAGGTGCCGGACGACGGCCTGACCACCCGGCAGCGGCGTACCCGGCCTCTGGTGCTCGTCCACACCGGGCCGGGCAAGGGCAAGTCCACCGCGGCGTTCGGGCTGGCACTCCGGGCGTGGAACCAGGGCTGGCCGGTCGGCGTGTTCCAGTTCGTCAAGTCGGCCAAGTGGCGCGTGGGCGAGGAACGGGCCCTCACGGTGCTCGGGGAGTCCGGCGCGGGCGGCACGGTGACCTGGCACAAGATGGGCGAGGGCTGGTCCTGGATCAAGAAGCCGGGAACCGAGGACGACCACGCGGCCGACGCCCGCGAGGGGTGGGAGCAGATCAAGCGCGACCTGGCGGCGGAGACCTACCGGCTGTACGTGCTGGACGAGTTCACCTATCCCCTCAAGTGGGGATGGATCGACGCCAAGGACGTGGCGGCCACCCTTGCCGAGCGTCCGGGCACGCAGCATGTCGTGATCACCGGCAGGGACGCCCACCCGCGGCTGCTGGAGATCGCGGACCTTGTCACCGAAATGACCAAGGTCAGGCACCCCATGGACGCAGGCCAGAAAGGCCAGAAGGGCATCGAATGGTGATCCCCGCGCACCCGCGATCGCCCGTCCGGCATGGGCCGCAGGGGCATCGAATGGTGATCGCCGAGGGATCGCGGTCGCCCGTCCGGCGAGGGTCAGACCCCCTTGGGTTTCTCCCCGCGGGCCGCGTACGTGCTCGCACGGCGGCGGGCGGGGCGAGCGGCCGGTGAGTGAGATCCCGCGCCTGGTCATCGCCGCTCCCTCCTCGGGCTCGGGCAAGACCACGGTGGCCACCGGCCTCATGGCGGCGCTGACCGCCAAGGGCTTCGTCGTGTCCCCGCACAAGGTCGGACCCGACTACATCGATCCGGGCTACCACGCGCTCGCCTCCGGCCGTCCCGGACGGAACCTCGACCCCTGGCTGGCCGGGGAGGAGCTGATCGTCCCCCTGCTCGCCCACGGAGCCGCCGGGACCGACATCGCCGTCATCGAGGGAGTGATGGGCCTCTTCGACGGCGCCGCCTCCCCGTACGGCGGCGCGGGCGGGTCGCACGGTGGCTCCGGTGCCGGAGTGATGGACTCCCGCGTTGGTGACCTCGCCTCAACGGCTCATGTCGCCCGCCTGCTGGACGCTCCGGTCGTACTGGTCGTCGACGTCTCGGGGCAGGGCAGGTCGGTCGCCGCGCTCGTCCACGGGTTCATGTCGTACGACACCCGCGTGCGCGTCGGTGGCGTGATCCTCAACCGGGTGGGCTCGCCGCGACACGAGCGAATCTGCCGCGACGCCCTCGACGAGATGGGGATCGCCGTGTTCGGCGCCATCCCGCGCAGCGAGGTGGTGGCGACGCCGTCCCGCCATCTCGGCCTCGTCCCGCCCGCGGAGCGCAGCGCGCAGGCCGTGGACGCTGTGGCAGGCATGGCAGAGCTGGTGGCGGCCACCTGCGACCTGGAGGCTCTCGTCCGGCTCGCTCGGGGCGCGTCCGCGCTTCCCGGCCCCGCCTGGTGCGCCCGGCAGTCCGTCGGCGCCCCCTCCGAAGACCACACCGGCCCGGACGTCGTGGTGGCGGTGGCCGGGGGGAAAGCGTTCACCTTCGGCTACGCCGAGCAGGCGGAGCTGATCGAGGCGGCGGGTGGCACGGTGGCCGCCTTCGACCCGTTGAGCGAGGAGAGCCTGCCCGCCGGGACGGGTGCCCTGGTGCTGCCCGGAGGCTTCCCCGAGGTGTACGCGGCGGAGCTGTCCGCCAACGAACCCCTCCGCCGGCAGGTGGCGGCCTTCGGCGGTCCCATCGTCGCCGAATGCGCGGGGCTGCTCTACCTCTGCCGCGAGCTGGACGGGCGTCCGATGTGCGGGGTCGTCGACGCGACCGCCGCGATGACCGGCAAGCTCACGCTCGGCTATCGGAGCGCCGTGGCCGTACGCGACTCCGTGCTGACCCGCGAGGGGGAGCGGTACCACGGGCACGAGTTCCACCGCACCCGCGTCACTCCGCCGGTCGACGCCGCGCCGCTGTACCGCTGGCGCGGCGGCGGTGCCGACGGGTACGGCGGGCCGTCGCTTGCCGCGTCCTACCTGCACCTTCACTGGGCGGGCAGCCCTGAACTCGCCACGAGACTGGTGTCCCGTGCCCGGCACTAGCACTGGGCGCGCGTCTTCCCGGCATGGTCGGACATGAGCGGGCCGGTGGTCGTCGTCGGCATAGGTGCCGACGGCTGGGACGGGCTGTCCGCGTCCGTGCGGCGGGAGATCGGCGCCGCCGAGGTGCTCATGGGCAGTTCCCGGCAGCTCGCCCTGGTGCCGGACACGGGCGCAGAACGGGTCGCCTGGCCCTCGCCGATGGTCCCCGCCCTCCCCGGAATCCTCGCCGAACGCGCAGGCAGGGCCGTGTGCGTGCTGGCCAGCGGCGACCCCATGTTCCACGGCCTCGGGACGACGCTCGTCAGGCTTCTCGGCCCGGACCGGGTCCGCGTGCTGCCGCATCCGTCGTCGGTCTCGCTGGCGTGCGCCCGGATGGGCTGGCCGGTGGAGGACACGACCGTCGTCAGCATGGTCGGCCGTCCGGTGGAGCTGCTGAACCGCGTCCTGCAACCGGGACGCCGGGTGCTCGCGCTCAGCGCGGACGCGGCCACGCCGGGCCTGATCGCGGCGCTCGCGACCTCAAGGGGCTACGGCGGGACCGCGATGACCGTGCTGGAACAGCTCGGCGGCCCGGGGGAGCGCCTGGTGAGGGCGACGGCCGGGCGATGGGATGCCGTCGTGGGCCCACTGAACGTCGTGGCCCTGGAGTGCCGCGCCGATCCGGAGGCGGCGGCTCTGGCCTCCGTCCCCGGCCTGCCGGACGACGCGTTCGAGCACGACGGGCAGCTGACGAAGCGCGAGGTCCGCGCGGTGACGCTGTCAAGGCTGGCGCCCGTACCCGGTGAGCTGCTCTGGGACGTGGGCGCGGGAGCCGGAAGCGTCGCGATCGAGTGGATGCGTGCTCATCCGGCCTGCCGGGCCGTCGCCGTTGAGAGCCGTCCGGAGCGGGCCGCCCGCATCGGGCGCAACGCGTCGGCGCTCGGCGTACCCGGGCTGCGAGTGGTGACCGGTACGGCCCCGGTGGCTCTCGTGGGCCTCGAACCACCTGACGCGATCTTCGTCGGCGGGGGGAGCACCGCGCCGGGCACCGTCGAGACCTGCTGGAACGCGCTACGCCCGGGCGGGCGGCTGGTGGTCAACGCGGTCACCGTGGAGTCCGAGGCGGTCGTGGCCGCCTGGCACGCCAAGACCGGCGGTGACCTCCTGCGCATCGCGGTCCACCGCGCCGGTCCGGTAGGCGCGTTCACCGCGTGGCGTCCCTCGATGCCCGTGACGGTGTGGACGGCGGTCCGCCGATGAGAACAGGCGTGAGACAAGGGAGGCATGACGTGGCGGTGCATTTCATCGGGGCGGGGCCCGGAGCGGCCGATCTCATCACCGTGCGCGGACGCGACCTGATCGCCTCCTCGCCGGTCTGCCTGTACGCCGGTTCGCTGGTGCCGAAGGAGCTGCTCGACTACGCGCCTTCGGGCGCCCGGCTGGTGGACACGGCGCGGATGACGCTGGAGGAGATAGTGGAGGAGATGCTCGCCGCGCACGCGGCCGGGCTCGACGTGGCGCGGCTGCAGTCGGGTGACCCGTCGATCTTCAGCGCCATGGCCGAGCAGATGCGCCGCCTGGACGCCGCGTGCGTCCCGTACGACGTGACGCCCGGCGTTCCCGCGTTCGCGGCGGCGGCTGCTTCCCTGGGCCGCGAGCTGACGGTGCCGGGAGTGGGTCAGACGGTGGTGCTGACCCGTACGTCCGCACGCGCCACCGCCATGCCCGACGGCGAGGACCTGGGGACGCTCGGCCTCAGCCGTTCGACGATGGTGCTGCACCTGGCCGTCCAGCGGATCGAGGCGCTGGTCGAGGAGCTGACGCCCAACTACGGCGCGGACTGCCCCGTCGCCGTGGTGGCACGTGCGAGCCGTGAGGACGAGGTAGTCCTGCGGGGGACCCTGGCCGGCATCGCCGAACAGGTGCGAGACGCGGGTGTGGTCCGCACCGCCGTGGTCATCGTGGGCGGGGTGCTCACGGCCTCCGAATTCCCCGACAGCCACCTCTACTCCACCGCACGCGAACGCGACTAGCGCGGTGGGAGGCACCTGTACCAGACCGCACGCCAACGGGGCTGGTGCGGTGGCAGCCACCTGTACACGACCACACGCCAACGCGACTGGTGCGGCAGGAAGAGATCAGAAGGAGATCGTGATCGACTACATCCGAGACGGGGCGGAGATCTACCGCCGGTCTTTCGCCACCATCCGCGCGGAGGCCGATCTCGCGGGCCTGCCGGACGACATCGCGAGAGTCGCCGTCCGGATGATCCACGCCTGCGGCATGGTGGATCTGGTCACCGACCTCGCCTGGTCGCCCGGCGTGGTCTCCGCCGCGCGTACGGCCCTGCGGTCCGGGGCGCCGGTGCTGTGCGACGCGAACATGGTGGCGTCCGGCGTGACGCGCGACCGCCTTCCCGCGGGGAACGACGTGCTGTGCATGCTGGGAGACGCCCGGGTGCCAGACCTGGCGCGGCGGCTCGGCACCACCCGGAGCGCAGCGGCGCTGGAGCTGTGGCGCGACCGGCTCGATGGTGCCGTGGTGGCGGTCGGCAACGCCCCGACGGCGCTGTTCCGGCTGCTGGAACTGGTCCGGGAGGGCGCGGGAAGGCCGGCCGCCGTGCTGGGTGTCCCGGTCGGGTTCATCGGAGCGGCCGAGTCCAAGCAGGCCCTCGCCGCGTATGGCGACGGCCTCGACTACCTGGTGGTACACGGCCGCCGAGGTGGCAGCGCGCTGGCCGCGGCCGCCGTCAACGCGATCGCGAGCGAGGAAGAGTGAGCGACACCATGAACGAGCCCGCCCGCCTCCAGGACGCGGATCCGTCGAGGGCCGAAGAGGCACGCGCAGAGGCCGGACCGGGACGTACGGACGATTCGGGGCTTACGGAGAGTTCGGGAGCGGGACGTTCTGGACGGTTGTGGGGGGTGGGGCTCGGACCTGGGGATCCTGAGCTGGTGACGGTGAAGGCCGCGCGCCTCGTCCGCGAGGCGGACGTGATCGCCTACCACAGTGCCCGGCACGGACGCAGCATCGCCCGCACGGTCGCCCAGCCGTACCTGCGCGGCGACCAGATCGAGGAAGCGCTGGTCTATCCCGTCACCACCGAGACCACCGACCACCCGGGCGGCTACCGTGGCGCGATCGACGCGTTCTACGTGACCTGCGCCGAACGGCTGGCCGCGCATCTCGACGCCGGACGCGACGTCGTCGTGCTGTGCGAGGGCGACCCGCTCTTCTACGGCTCCTACATGCATCTCCACAAACGGCTGGCGCACCGCTACCCGACCGAGGTCGTCCCCGGGGTGACGTCGGTCAGCGCCGCGTCGGCCGTACTGGGCCGCCCGCTGGTCGAGCGCGAGGAGACCCTGACCATCCTTCCGGGCACCCTGCCCACGGAGGCGCTCGCGGCACGGCTGGCCACCACGGACTCGGCGGCGATCCTCAAGCTCGGCCGCACCTTCACCTCCGTACGCCACGCGCTGGACCAGGCCGGCCGCCTGGACGAGGCCTGGTACGTCGAGCGGGCGACCACCGACAGGCAGCGCATGGCGCCGCTCGCGGAGGTCGACCCGGCCGGGGTGCCGTACTTCTCCCTGGCCATCCTCCCCAGCCGAATGCCCAGCCACCTGGACACACCCACCCGCACACCCGCGGGCCGTCTGGACACTCCCTTCCCGGCGTCCGGCGTCTCCGGCTCAGGCGGGACGGCCGGGGCGCGGTTCGGTGGTGGGGAGGTCGTGGTGGTGGGGCTCGGCCCGGCGGGCCGTCCCTGGCTGACCCCGCAGGCGCAGGACGCCCTGGCGACCGCCGATGAGCTCGTCGGCTACGGCCCCTACCTCGACCGGGTGGCACCCAACCCGCGCCAGCGCCGGCACCCGACGGACAACCGCGTCGAGGCCGAGCGGGCGGCGCACGCGCTTGAGCTGGCGAAGGCCGGCTCACGTGTCGCGGTGGTCTCCTCGGGCGACCCCGGGGTGTTCGCGATGGCCAGCGCCGTGCTGGAGGTGGCGTGCGAGCCGAGGTTCGCCGGGGTGCCGGTGCGCGTGGTGCCGGGCCTGACGGCCGCGCATGCGGTCGCCGCGCGAGCCGGTGCGCCGCTCGGCCACGATTACTGCGTCATCTCCCTGTCCGACCAGCTCAAGCCGTGGGACGTCATCGCCGGGCGCATCACCGCCGCGGCCCGTGCCGACCTGGTGCTGGCGATCTACAACCCGGCGTCGCGGAGCCGTACCTGGCAGGTGGCCACGGCGCGGGACCTCCTGCTGGAGCACCGCGCCCCGGACACGCCCGTGGTCATCGGGCGGGACGTCGGCCGGCCGGAGGAGAGCCTGCGCGTCACCACCCTCGCCAAGCTGGATCCGGCCGACGTCGACATGCGCTGCCTGCTGGTGATCGGCTCCTCGACCACCCGCGCGGTGGACCGCGACGGCCACACCGTCGTCTTCACCCCACGCCGCTACCCAGCCTGAACCTCCCCGACGCACCCCATCTCGCGGGGTGACAAGGGTCCGGTGTGGCCTGCCTTGCGGCTCAGCGTGTCGCGAGGGCTTGGAGCCAGGCGAGGGCCTCTTCCGGGGTCTCGACCGTGGGCGCCTCGGGGAGCGGTGGGCGTCGTACCACGACGACCGGTACGCCGAGCTCGCGCGCGGCCGCCAGTTTGGCCATGGTCATCGTTCCGCCGCTGTCCTTGGTGACCAGCACGTCGACGCGATGATGACGCATCAGCACGCGCTCGCCGTCCAGCGTGTACGGACCCCGGTCGCGCAGAAGGTGGCGATGGCGCGGAAGCGGCGGATCGGGTGGGTCGACAGTACGGATCAGGAACCACAGGTCGTCAAGACCGGAGAAGGCGGACAGCCCCTGGCGCCCGGTGGTGAGGAAGACCCGCCGTCCGAGCCCTGGGAGGGAGGCGGCGGCTTCCGGCAGGGATGACGTCCAGTGCCAGTCGTCTCCGGGCTCCTGCCGCCAGCCGGGGCGCCGCAGTACGAGCAGGGGGACCTCCGCCGCCGCGGTGGCTCGTACGGCCGAGGCGGTGATCCGCTCGGCGAACGGGTGGGTGGCGTCGACGACGGCCTGGATGCCTTGCTCGCGCAGCCAGCCCGCCAGGCGTTCTGGCCCGCCGAACCCGCCGACGCGCACCTCGCCCTCGGGAAGGCGGGGATCGGTCACCCGGCCCGCCAGCGAGGAGATCACCCGTACCTCAGCACGGCGTACCAGCGCCGCGGCCAGCGCCCGCGCCTCCCCGGTCCCCCCGAGAACGAGGACGCCTGCCTTCACCGGCTACTCCTGCCGTACACCAAGAAGTGCGCCCTCATCGAGGGCATCCTTCCGGATACTAGGACGTCTGCGGGGCCGCGTCCCAAGGGGCGGGCGTAGTACATCCTTGACGCATGAGCACTGCCCTGCGACATGGTTGGACCACCGGTGCTTGCGCCACGGCGGCCACCACGGCCGCGTATACGGCGTTGCTCACCGGGGCGTTCCCCGACCCCGTGGAGATCCTGCTGCCACGCGGGCAGCGCCCGGCGTTCGCACTCGCCACGGAGGAGCTCAGCCGACCCCTGACCATGGAGGGGGACCCCTCTGCCATGGCGCGGGCCGGAGTGGTCAAGGACGCGGGGGACGATCCGGACGTCACCCACGGTGCGCTGATCTTCTCGACCGTACGGCACGGAGCGCCCGGAACCGGTGTCGTGTTCCGTGCGGGGCCAGGGGTGGGCACGGTGACCAAGCCCGGGTTGCCGCTGGAGGTGGGGGAGCCGGCGATCAATCCGGTGCCCAGGCAGATGATGCGCGAGCACGTCGAACGGGTCGCCGCCCGGTACGGAGGCAGTGGCGACGTCGTCGTGGAGATCTCCGTCGACAACGGCGAGGAGCTCGCCGGCCGTACGTGGAATCCCCGCCTGGGCATCCTCGGCGGCCTGTCCATTCTCGGCACCACAGGTGTGGTGGTCCCCTACTCGTGCTCGGCCTGGATCGACAGCATCCGGCGCGGGATCGACGTCGCGCGCGCGGCCGGGCACACGCACGTCGCCGCGTGCACCGGCAGCACGTCCGAGAAGGTCGCCGCCGAGCTGTACGGGCTTCCCGACGACGCGCTCCTGGACATGGGCGACTTCGCCGGGGCCGTGCTGAAGTACCTGCGAAGGCATCCGGTCCCGCGGCTGACGGTCGCGGGGGGCATCGGCAAGCTGTCCAAGCTCGCCGACGGCCATCTCGACCTGCACTCGGGCCGCTCGCAGGTCAGCACGGAGGCGCTCGCCACGCTGGTCCGGGAGGCGGGCGGCAGCGGTGAACTGGCCGACCGGGTGCTGCGCGCGAACACCGCGTTGCAGGCGCTGCAGCTCTGTCAGCGGGAGAGCCTGCCGCTCGGTGACCTGGTGGCCGAGCGGGCCAGGGTCGCGGCGGCCGGAGTGCTGCGGGGCGCTGCCGTAGAGGTCGACGTCGTGGTCATCGACCGCGCGGGCACCATCGTCGGCCGCGCCGGCTGATACCCCCCAGACCCCCATCACACCCGGGCCGATCTGGACCCCCACCGCTCATCCGATCGGTATGTCGGCCCTGACGGGCGAACCCGGTTCAACCGGTCGTTCTCGCCGTGGCGACCGAGGTGGCCGTTTCCTCGATGTCCTTGTGGTGCAGGCTCCGGCCGTCCGCGTCGACGCGGTAGCCGTCGCCGGTGGCCACCACGAGTACGGCCCGTCCGGCGGGCCGTCCGCACCGGCGCTCGCAGCCGGCCCAGTGCACGGGTAGTACCCCGGCCCTCGGCGCGTCGATCAGCGGAAGGGCGGCGCGAGCCGTCGAGCGGGTGGCGTCCGCCTGGACATCGGCCAGTGACTTCGCGCAGCCGGGTCGCCCGGTGCAGGCGGTGACCCCGGTCCACGCGGAGGCCGGATCGGTGACCAGGCCGGTGGCCGCGAGTCCGGACAGCCATGACCCCGCGTCGGCTTCGCTGATGCCGGGGACGACGGCGGCACGCCACGGGGTCAGCCGGATCTCGCCACCTCCCGCCTCCGCCGCCGTGGCGAGGGCGTACGCCTGGGCGGTCGTCAACCGGCCGAGCGGTGGCATGACGACCAGCGCGGTCCGCTTCCCTGGGCGGGATATGCGACCAAGCGGCGGTGGTATCGACATCTCCGAGAAGTCCGGCACGGGGGCGACGTGGCCGAACGATTCAGTTCCATCAGAGCCTTCTACGTGGCCGGGCCGTGTGACGTCGTCGAAGGTGCTGAGGCGGGCGGCGATTCTCGTGGGGCCGTCGTCGAGTTCGGCCACGCGCCAGGCCGTCGAGTTCTGGGCGGCCCGTTCGGCGAGGAAGGCCTCGGCCGCCGCCGTCATGGCGGGTACGGCTCGCGTCAGGGCGACGCGTCGTCCGTGGTCCTCACCGGCCAGGAGCAGCGCCCCCTCGACCGCCTCGCCCCCGGCCGGCGCGGGGATGGGGATGAAGGCGATGTCGGGCACGAGGGCGAGCAGGTCGCCCCTGCCGTCGTCGAGGGCGAACAGGAACCGGCCGGGCAGTTCCGCGAGGGCCGGGCGAGCGCACAGCGCGTCGTCCAGCTCACGTACGAGCGGTGCCACCTCGATCAGGCCGAGACCGTCGAGCCCGGCCATCGGGGAGGCCAGGATGTTCCTCACGCGTTCATGGGTGGCGGAGGGAAGCAGCCCGGCGCCGGCCATCCTTCCGGCGAACACGGTCTCTCCCTGGGCGTCCAGCCCTCGCACCTGCACGTTGGCGCGGGACGTCAGCTCGATCACCCCGGAGCCGAGGCAGGTGGCGGTGGCACCCAGCTCGCGCAGCTGGGCGGTGGTGAGGATGCCCCCGGGCACCCGGATGCGGGCGACGGCGCCGTCCGCGGCCGGATGCGTCTGCAACGCACCGGGACAGGCATCCAGCCGCGCCCTGCCCGGAGCTCCCTGGACAGGTGTCCGGGGGGCGATTCCCGGTGAAAAGTCGGCAACAGCCACGTTGAGGATGTTAACCCGACTTGTCGCAATAAGTCGGGCTCCGTGATCTGATGGGGGAGCGACGGCACAAGGAGGAAGCCGGTGTGAATCCGGCGCGGTCCCGCCACTGTCACCGGGGAGCGAACCCCATCCAAGGCCACGGCCCGGCAACGGGCGGGAAGGCCGGGGTGAGCGTCGATCCGGAAGCCAGGAGACTCCAGGCCGTATGGACCCACGACCCGGGGCGCGGACCCCGAGTGAGGATGTGCCGTGCGCCATCTCCCCGTACTTCTGCTGTCGACCTCCGACACCGACCTGCTGAGCGCACGCGCGAGCGGCGCCCCGTACCGCCTGGGCAATCCCGCGCGGCTCACCGCCGAAGACCTCACCCCACTGCTGGACGGCGTGGAGCTGGTCGTCGTCCGCCTGCTCGGCGGGCGGCGGGTGTGGGAGGAGGGGCTGGACCACCTGCTGGCGGGACCGCGCCCTGTCATCGTGCTCGGAGGTGAGCAGGCTCCCGACGCCGAGCTGATGGAGCTGTCCACCGTGCCCGGTGGGGTGTGCGCGGAGGCGCACGCCTACCTCGCGCACGGCGGCCCGGCCAACCTGGCCGAGCTGCACAGATTCGTGTCCGACACGGTGCTGCTCACCGGGTACGGCTTCGCCGCCCCCGAGCCCACGCCCAGCTGGGGCGTCCTGGACCGGACCACGGGCGCCGGGTCAGGTGGCCCCGGTAGCGGCAGGGACGGCGAGTCCCCAGGGGGCTTCGGAGGCCTGCCTGAAGATGATGGGCGGCCGGTGGTGGGGGTTCTGTACTACCGGGCTCACCATGTGGCGGGGAACACGGGGTTCGTCGAGGCGCTGTGCGCCGCGATCGAGAACGCCGGGGGACGGGCGCTGCCCGTTTACTGCGCGTCGTTGCGCACCGCCGAGCCCGCCCTGATGGAGGTGCTCGGCCGGGTGGACGCGCTGGTCGTCACCGTGCTGGCGGCGGGCGGCACCCGTCCCGCCACCGCCTCGGCGGGCGGCGACGACGAGGCCTGGGACGTGGGCGCGCTCGCCCGGCTCGACGTCCCGATCCTGCAGGGCCTGTGCCTGACGGGGGACCGGGAGACCTGGGCGGCCGGTGACGACGGGCTGTCCCCGCTGGACGCCGCCTCCCAGGTGGCCATCCCGGAGTTCGACGGGCGGATCATCACCGTGCCGTTCTCCTTCAAGGAGGTCGACGAGGAGGGCCTGACCGTCTACGTGGCGGACCCCGAGCGCGCCGCCCGGGTCGCCGGCATCGCCCTGCGGCACGCCACCCTGCGGCACGTGCCACCGGCGGACAGGCGGATCGCGGTGATGCTGTCGGCCTACCCGACCAAGCACGCGCGGATCGGCAACGCGGTGGGCCTGGACACGCCCGCCAGCGTGGTGCGCCTGCTGGCGGCCATGCGCGCGAGCGGGTACGACATCGGGCCGCAGGGCGACGGCGGCCTGCCGGGAGTGGACGCCCAGGACGGTGACGCGCTCATCCACGCGCTCATCGCCGCGGGCGGCCAGGACCAGGACTGGCTCACCGAGGAGCAGCTCTCGGGCAACCCCGTGCGCATCTCCGCCGCGCGTTACCAGGCCTGGTACGCCACGCTCCCCGAAGACCTCCGCGCCAGGATGGAGCGCCACTGGGGGCCGCCGCCCGGTGAGCTGTTCGTCGACCGTTCGAGCGACCCCGGCGGGGAGATCGTCCTGGCGGCCCTGCGCGCCGGCAACGTTGTGGTGATGGTGCAGCCGCCGCGCGGGTTCGGCGAGAATCCCATCGCGATCTACCACGATCCCGACCTGCCGCCCAGCCACCACTACCTGGCCGCCTACCGCTGGCTCCAGGACGGGTTCGGCGCGCACGCCGTGGTGCACGTCGGCAAGCACGGCAACCTGGAGTGGCTGCCCGGCAAGTCCGCCGGGATGTCGGCCTCCTGCGGGCCGGACGCCGCGCTCGGCGACCTGCCGCTGATCTACCCCTTCCTGGTCAACGACCCCGGCGAGGGCACCCAGGCCAAGCGCCGCGCCCACGCCACCCTGGTCGACCACCTGGTGCCGCCCATGGCCCGCGCCGACACCTACGGCGACATGGCGCGGCTGGAGCAGCTCCTCGACGAGCACGCCTCCATCGCGGCGATGGACCCCGCCAAGCTCCCCGCGATCCGCGCCCAGATCTGGACCCTCATCCAGGCCGCCCGGCTCGACCACGATCTCGGACTGGACGACAGGCCGCACGACGCGGAGTTCGACGACTTCCTGCTGCACGTCGACGGCTGGCTGTGCGAGGTGAAGGACGTGCAGATCCGCGACGGCCTGCACGTGCTCGGCCAGGCGCCCGTGGGACAGGCCAGAAGCGACCTGGTGCTGGCGATGCTGCGCGCCCGGCAGATGTGGGCCGGGGCCGAGGCGCTGCCCGGCCTTCGCGAGGCGCTCGGCCTGGCGGAGGACGGCACCGCCGGGCGGGCCGGCACCGACGAGGCCGAGACGGTCGCGGCGGCGCTCGTCCGGGGCATGGAGGACCGGGACTGGGACCCCGGCGCGGTGGAGGAGGTCTGCGCGGCCGTGCTCGGCGCGGCCGTACCGCCGCTGGCCGGCAGGATTTTGGAGTTCGCGGCCACCGAGATCGTCCCCCGGCTGGCCAGGACCACCGACGAGATCGACGCGGTGCTGCACGCGCTCGACGGGGGGTACGTGCCGGCGGGGCCCAGCGGGTCGCCGCTGCGCGGGCTGATCAACGTGCTGCCCACCGGCCGGAACTTCTACTCCGTGGACCCGAAGGCCGTGCCGAGCCGCCTGGCCTGGGAGACGGGACAGGCCATGGCCGACTCGCTGCTCGCCCGCTACCGCGCCGACACCGGCGACTGGCCGCGCTCGGTGGGCCTGTCGATCTGGGGGACCAGCGCCATGCGCACCTGCGGCGACGACGTGGCCGAGGTGCTCGCGCTCCTCGGCGTGCGGCCGGTGTGGGACGAGGCGTCCCGCCGGGTCACGGGCCTCGCGCCGATCCCGCAGGAGGAGCTGGGCAGGCCCCGCGTGGACGTCACCGTCCGGATCAGCGGCTTCTTCCGCGACGCGTTCCCCCACGTGGTCGTGATGCTGGACGACGCGGTGCGGCTGGTCGCGGGGCTGGCGGAGCCGGAGGAGGTCAACTTCGTACGGGCGCACGTGGTGGCCGACCGCGCGGCCCACGGCGACGAGCGGCGGGCCACCACCCGCGTCTTCGGGTCCAGGCCCGGCGCCTACGGCGCGGGCCTGCTGCCGCTGATCGACAGCAGGAACTGGCGCGACGACGCCGACCTCGCCGAGGTGTACGCGGTGTGGGGCGGCTTCGCCTACGGCAGGGACATGGACGGCACGCCCGCGCGACAGGACATGGAGGCCGCCTACCGGCGCATCGCCGTGGCCGCCAAGAACGTCGACACCCGCGAGCACGACATCGCCGACTCCGACGACTACTTCCAGTACCACGGCGGCATGGTCGCCACCGTGCGCGCCCTGACCGGCAAGGCGCCCGCCGCCTACATCGGCGACAGCACCCGTCCCGACGCGGTCCGCACCCGGACGCTCTCGGAGGAGACGGCGCGGATCTTCCGCGCCCGGGTGGTGAACCCCCGCTGGGTCGCGGCGATGCGACGGCACGGGTACAAGGGGGCGTTCGAGCTGGCGGCGACGGTCGACTACCTGTTCGGGTACGACGCGACCACCGGCGTGGTGGCCGACTGGATGTACGACAAGCTCGCCGCCACCTACGTGCTGGACCCGGAGAACCAGCGGTTCCTCGCCGAGTCGAACCCGTGGGCCCTGCACGGCATGGCGGAACGCCTTCTGGAGGCGGCCGGGCGCGGCATGTGGCAGCACCCGGACCCCGAGATCCTGCACGACCTGCAGGAGGTCTACCTCAAGGTCGAGGGCGACATCGAGGGGGGCACGGACGACCCCGCCTGAGGCGGTACCGCGCCGGGAAACAGGATGACGCCGATTCTCAAAGATCCCGGCAAGGACGGTGATCAAGCGCGAAGATGTCGGGCATGATCCGCCGGGAGACGCCGTGGGGAACCTGGGATCCCGCGCCGCTTTCAGATGTCGCCGCGCACTTCTCGATCCTGCCGGAACCCTGGTGGATCGCGGGCGGTTATGCCATCGAGCTGGCGCTGGGCCGTTCGTTCCGGGAGCACGGGGACATCGACGTCCTGCTGCTCCGCCGTGATCAACTCGCCGCGCAGCGGGCGCTGCCGCACTGGGAGTGGTGGGCCGCGGACCCTCCAGGGGTCCTGCGGCCCTGGGCGCCGGGTGAGATCCTGCCCGAGACCGCCCACGACATCTGGTGCCGCCTCGGGCCGGACGAGCCGTGGCGGATCCAGGTGATGCTCGACGAGTCCGACGGCGACGAGTGGGTCTCGCGGCGCGCCCGCCGGGTGCGGCGCCCCATCGATGAGCTGGGCCTGGTCTCCCCGGCGGGCATTCCCTACCTCGCGCCCGAGGTCCAGCTGTTCTACAAGGCCAAGCGCCCCCGCGCCAAGGACGAGCAGGACTTCACCGAGACCCTGCCCGCACTCGACGGCCACCAGCGCGACTGGCTGGCGCGTGCGATCGCGGAGGTGTACGGCGAGCATCCCTGGACCGCCTGTCTCGGCGCCTGATCAACGGGCGGCGCCGCGCCGCGCGGCCGGGTCGAAACGGCGGGCCAGGAGCACGAGCACCCCGGCGGCCGCGGTGAGCGCGATCGAGATGACGATCACGTTGAGCCAGCCGCCGGTCTGCCACTGGTGGGTGGCGATCGCGCCGAACGCCGAGCTGCCGAGGTAGTAGGCCAGCAGGTAGAGTCCGGACGCCTGCCCGACGCCGACGCCGACGCGATGGGCCCTGCCCGCGACCCACCCGCTCGCCAGCGAGTGGGTGCCGAGGAACGCGAAGGTCAGCACGCCGAGCCCGGCCACGACCACGGCGAGCTGGGCGGGGATGGTGAGCAGTACCCCGGCGAGCAGGAGACCGACGCCGATCAGGGCGGCGGGGCCGCGCCCGAGCCTGGCCGCGACCCGCCCCGCGGCGTGCGGCGCGAACAGGCCCACGGGGTAGGCGAGGAACACCAGCACCGCCGCGCTGCCCAGCAGGTAGGGCGCGGCCTCCAGGCGGAACGCCATCGCGTTGTACAGGCCGACGAACGCGCCCATGATCGTCGCCCCCACGAGGCACAGCATGACGAGGGCCGGATCCCGCAGGGTCAGCCAGGTGTTGCGCAGGATGCTCATAGGCCGGGGGCTGGACCGTACGAACCGGCGGGACGGCGGGACCAGGGCCCAGAGCCCGGCGGCGGACACCACGGTCAGCAGCCCGACGGCCAGCGCGGCGCCCTGCCAGCCCCACAGGGCGTTGAACGGCCCCGGGAGCAGCCGGCCCGCGGCCCCGCCCACCGCCGTGCCCGTGATGTACGCGGCGTTGGCGCGCAGGTGCGCCCCGCTGTGGATCTCCTCGCCCAGGTAGGCCATCGCCACCGCGGGCAGCCCGGCCAGCGCGACGCCTTCGAGGCCCCTGATGACCAGGAGGCTGTGCCAGGTGGGCGCGAAGGCGGCGGCGATCCCGAGCACCGCCGACCCGGCCAGCGAGATCCGCATGATGCCCACGCGCCCGACGACGTCCGAGATCGGCCCGACGAACAGCAGCGTGCAGGCCATGGTGATCGTGGTTAGAGACAGCACCGCCGCCGACGACGACGCCGACACCTGGAAGTCCCTGGCGACGCTCGGGAGCAGCGGCTGGACGTAGTACAGGGCCATGAAGTTGGCGAACCCGCCCAGCATCAGCCCGTACATGATCCGCCGGTAGGCGCGGTCGCCCGGCCGGTACCCGTCGTGGGCGTGGTGCCGGGGCAGGGCGGTGGTGCGGTCGGGGAGGGTCGTCGTCACCCGGCCGATGCTGCCCCTCCGGCCCTGATGCTCAAAATGCACATTTTGACACTGCTGATGCGTGACCAGCATCATCGCTGCATGGACCTGCAAACGCTGCGCTGGTTCCTGTCTCTTTGTGACACAGAGAACATGCGGGACACGGCCGCCGCCGAGAGGGTCAACCAGTCGACGGTGTCCCGGTCGCTCGCCCGGCTGGAGGCCGATCTCGGGGTCGAGCTGTTCCACCGGCACGGGCGAAGGCTGGCCGTCAACCGGTTCGGCGCGCTGTTCCGTGACCACGCGCGCCGGGCGGTCGGCGACCTGGACGCCGCCCGCCGGCGCATCGGCGCCCTGGCCAACCCCGACACCGGGCTCATCCGGCTCGGCTTCCTGCATTCCGTGGGCCGGTGGCTCGTCCCGGAGCTCCTGCGCGACTACCGCGCCGTCACACCCGGCATCCGGTTCGAGCTCCATCAGGGCTTGACGCGGGAACTGTTCGCCTGGCTGCGCACCGGGGACATCGACGCGGCGCTGGTCACCCCGCCCCGCGACGACGGCGACGCGCTCTGGCACCAGCTGCGGGACCAGCAGCTCTGCGTCGCCCTGGCCGCCGACCACCCGCTCGCGGGCGTGCCGGGGCTCGCGCTCAGGGACGTACGCGGCGAGCCGTTCATCGCCTTCGCCCAGACCACGGACATGCGCCGGGTGATCGACAGGCTGTGCCAGGACGCCGGGTTCGCGCCCGTGATCGCTTTCGAGAGCGAGGAGATCGCCACGGTGCGGGGGCTCATCAGCGCCGGGCTCGGCGTGGGCATACTGCCGCGCCCGGCGGTGCTCGAACACGACGACCCCGTCTACCGCCCGCTCGACCCGGAGCAGCGGCGGCCGATCGGCCTTGCCTGGCACCCGAGCCCGGCGCCCACGGCGGCCACGGCGAGGTTCATCGAGCACCTGCGCCAGGGCGGCGGCGCGGATACCGGCATGCGCGATGGCACCCGCGACCGGGGTACTCAGACCTGAACGCCCGACGGGGTGACCGCTCCGCGAGGCTCGGACGCCTGACCTGGGTGCCGGAGTGGGGTCAGGAACGCAGGGAGACGGTCCTGGTGCCCGCGTAGGTGGTGTGGGAGATGACGGCCGACGGGGTGCGCAGGCCGGGGTTGGCGAGGAACAGGCTCCGCAGCCGGGCGAACGGGCCGCCGTCGCTCTCGGCCTCGGCGACCGTGTCCAGCAGTTTCAGCTCTGCGTCGTGGAGATCCTTGTGGAACCTCTCGGCGAGGTCCCAGCCGTCCCACGGCAGCACCTCCACCTTGTTCAGGGCCGCCAGGTCGCGTACGACGTTGCTCTGGACGAAGTCCATGCCCGACAGGTTGATGAACGACACCCCGAACTTCTCCGGATCCGACCGCCCGGCCCGGCAGTCCCGCCAGGCGTCGCCGGCCACGAGGAACTCGTCTCTGGGCACGTCCATCGGGTCGAACGAGATCTTGAGCGCCTCCATCAGCTCCGGCGCGGGAAGCTGGGCGTCGACCAGGGTCCATCCGCGCTCGGCGTTCCAGTACTCGGCGACCCAGTGGTCCTCGTGGAGTCCGGCGATGAAGTAGGAGGCGAAGCCGCAGCGGATGCGGGCGGGCGTGCCCGTGCTCCGCAGCAGGGAGCACAGGACGAGCGCGAAGTCGCGGCAGGTTCCGGCGAACCGTTTCTCCGGCGGACGGGCGACCGTGAGGGGATCTCCGTCCCGCTCGGTGATGATGCTCAGGATGGCGGAGACATAGCGCGTCTCGGCCTCGTTCTTGCGGTGGTCCGGGAGGGTGAAGCCGAAGACGGGCGTCTCCTCCCGGTGGATGAGGAGGTTCCGGACGACCAGCGCCAGCGCGGACGGGTCGGTGGGAATGCCGTCCAGCCTGCCGAGGTCACCGGGGTCGCTGAAAACGCTGTGGGCGAGATAGAAGGCCTGCTCTTCGGCTTCGAGCGTGTGACGTGCGTCGGTCATTGTCGCCTTCCCTCGCTGTAGACCCGAACCGCGCGGCCTTAGCTTGACGGGAATTAACGGCAAATGTCCACAATATCGTTTGTAAATTTGGCGGAACCAGAACCTGGACCGGCCGAGTCCCCCTGACACCACGCGCCCCACGATCGCGGGAGCGGGGTCAGCGTCGTTTCGGATGGGGCGCGGCGGGCGTGTCGCGCCGATGCGTGGGGCCGTGCGGATCGGCGCAGTGCGCGTCGCCCTGGCCGATGGTGAGCAGCTCGGGAGTCGCGTGGTCGACCTGCAGGGTGGTGTGCCCGATGCCGTACTGGTCGTGGACCAGGCGTTCGGCGGCCACCCGTACGGCATGGCAGTCGGCGCCCGGCATCACCAGGATGTGCGCGGACAACGCCGCGTAGCCGGAGGTGACCTCCCAGATGTGCAGGTCGTGCACCTCCACGACGTGCTCCAGCTCGGCCGTCTTCTTGCCGATCTCGGCCGGGTTCATCCCCGCGGGCGCGGCCTCCATGAACACCCTGCCCGAGTCGCGCACGAGGCCCCACCCGGCCTTGAGCATCAGCGCGGCGACCACCAGGGCGGCGATCGCGTCGGCCCGGCCCCAGCCGGTGAGCCAGATCACCAGTCCGGCGATGGTCGTGGCCACGAAGGCGTAGAGGTCGTTGAGTATGTGCTGGAAGGCGCCCTCGACGTTGAGGCTCGACCGGTTCGCCCTGCTGAGCATCCAGGTGGCGGCGACGTTGACCGCGATACCGGTCAGGCCGGTGAAGACGACGTACGCTCCCTCGACCTCGGGGGGCGTGATCAGGCGCCCGATCCCCTCGTACACGAAGTAGGCGCTCAGCAGGAGCAGAGTGATGCCGTTTATCTGCGCGGATATGATCTCGGCACGTTTGAGCCCGTAGGTGAAGCCGCCCTGCGGCGGGCGCTGGGCGATGCGCATCGCGACCAGCGCGAAGACGATGGCGATGGCGTCGGTCAGCATGTGGCCCGCGTCGGAGATCAGCGCCAGCGACTGCGCGATGAAGCCGATGACCACCTCGACGGCCATGAAGCCCACGATGAGCACGAGCGCGCCGGTCAGGTAGCGGCGGTCGGCCTCGGCGCTGACGCCGTGCCCGTGCCCGTGGCCGTGCCCGTGGCCGTGCCCCTGTTCGCCGCCGGATCCGTCACCCATCGCCGAGCTCCCCCTCCGTGTGTCTCGCGTGGGTGATGGCCAGGTCGAACAGCATGCGCACGTGGGAGTCGGCGAGCTGGTAGTAGGCCATCCGCCCGGACCGGCGCACCTTGACCACACGGCGCATCCGGAGCAGCCTCAACGCGTGGGAGGCGCCCGACATGCTCTGGCCGGTCGCGGCGGCGAGGTCGCACACGCACATCTCCCCGCCCTCCAGCAGCGCGGCCATCATCCGCAGCCGGCCGGGATCCGCCAGCAGGCCGAACACCTGGGCGAGATCCTGCACCGTCTCCTCGGAGGGGAGCGCCCGGCGGACCGACGACACCCGCTCCGCGTCCACCACCGGCACCGAGCACGCGTCGGGCTCCATCGTTACAATGCTTGAACGATCCTTCATATATCGAAGTGTAGGAAACGGCACTCCCGCTGTCGACTCCCCGAGTGCGCCACGGCAGGGACGCCGTGCCGTACCGGAGCCGGGCGGTACGGCACGGGGGGCGTCAGCCGGTCATGGCCGGGTGAGGATCACAGCGGCGTGAAGGTCCCGGTCTCCGGCCGGTAGTTGGACACCACGCCGGTGTGCACCTCGTAGAACCAGCCGTGCAGGCGCAGCCGCCCGCCGGCCAGGCGCCTCGCCACCCGGGGGTAGCGGCGCAGCTTGTCGAGCTGGGCGATGAGATGGGCGCGCCCCGGCTCCTCGTCCCCGGTCACCCGCGCCTCCCGCCACCGGTGGGTCTGGAGCAGCCACCAGCGCGTGGTCGGGGCCGAGCGGAGCGTCCAGGACCGGATTCGGCCCTGGACGGCGCCGCAGTGGGTGTGGCCGCACACGATCAGATCCTCCACGCCGAGGATGTTGACCGCGTACTCGATGGTGGCCGCCTCGGCCGTGAGCCGGCCGAGGCGGTAGGGCGGGATGACGTTCCCCGCCGTGCGCAGCTCGAACAGCTCCCCGGGCCGGGCCCCGGTGATCAGCGAAGGGATGACCTGCGCGTCGGAGCAGGTGATGAACATCGCCTGGGGCGAGACGCCCTCTGTCAGGGGGGCCGCCTGTTCTCGGCCCCCGCTGATCCTCTGGTGGAAAGTGCGGGCATGGTCGATCAACGACTGCATGGAAGTGGACTCCTTCGTGCTGATGAC
The DNA here is from genome assembly GCF_040685555.1 of Sphaerisporangium sp. NPDC088356. NCBI lineage: Bacteria > Bacillati > Actinomycetota > Actinomycetes > Streptosporangiales > Streptosporangiaceae > Sphaerisporangium > Sphaerisporangium sp. NPDC088356. The sequence goes on along the minus strand of NZ_JBFBIK010000001.1, from coordinate 48,772 downwards.
GGGCATGGAAGACCGGCCGGACGCGCGGGCACGCCCGGTCCCCGCGTCGTGCGCGGAGAGCCTTCTGATCAGCAGCGGAAGATCGGCAGGCGCGGCCCCGACGCCCGCGTCCATCGCAGCGCGGAGACGGCCGCGCCGTACTTGTGGGTGGCGGAGGCCGATCTCGGCAGGGCGCCCGGCCTCCGTGACGCGTGCCCGGTACGTGACGGCGACTGGGGAGGCTTCACCCATCCGGCGGCGCAGGGATGCCCCGCGGGCTTCGGGCAACCGTCGTGGTCGATGTCCTCGGAAGCGGGCAGAGGGGCGGTGTCCGGCGGTGCGTCGGCCGATGGAACGACCGGCCACACCTGGGCGACCAGCGGGCCGCCGAAGTGACCGCCGTGCGGAATGATGCCGTGGAGGAGCAGGATAACGGCCGCCACGGCCACGAAGGTGCGAAGAGCCGCCCGCACCTCAGATCGTCGCTCCGTCAACGCATCGCCCCACTACTTATAGCATGCAGTTGACTACCCATAGTAGTCGAGGGGGCTCGTTCCGTACATCGGCTGTTTGGCAAAGGCGCTGGTCACACCGTCGAGCGAGCAGATCGGCGATGCGGAACCCCTGTGGTGAAGGGATTCCCGCGGCACGGCCTCTCTCGATCACGACACGGCATCCGCGGGCCATCCGGTGTTGTGTCGCAAGCGCGACGACGTCGGGGACGCGGTTACCCTCGTGCCGGCCAGGAGGGCGTGCGGTTCCGGTCCGGGGGGACGGTCGGGCTCATGGATCACAGCGAACATGACCCGGCTCGCGCGGTGCGGGAACTCCACCGCGCTTTCACCAGGTGTTCACCGAGCCCGCCGTCCTCCCCTCACCGGTTTCCTCCTATGGGCTGGTGCAGGTGAGGGCCGGAGTCCCGGCCGTGCCGGACGCCACGTACCCGAAGGCGGTGGAGCCGTTACCCGCGATGGTGCGGTTGTAGTCGGCGTTCTTGACCGTGATGGCCGATCCGCTGACGGTGTACGTGCCGTTCCACAGGCTGTTGATCGTCGTACCGCTGGGCAGGGTCCACTTGACCGTCCAGCCGTTGATCGAGGCGCTGCCGTTGTTCTTGACCGTGACCTCACCCTGGTAGCCGCCGGACCAGGAGCTGGTGGTCTTGAAGGTGGCCGAGCACGCGCCGGTGCCGACGGTCGGGGTGGGGGTGGGGGTCGGGGTCGGCGTGGGAGTGACGGTCGGCGTGGGGGTGGGCGTGGGGGTCGGGGTCACCGTGGGGGTGGGGGTGGGAGTCGGGGAGGGTCCTCCGCTGCCGGGGCCGACGCCGGTGACCTGCCCGTTGCCGCCGTCGAAGACGACGTCAGAGCAGCCGTAGAAGGTCTCCTGGCTGTCCGACCGCTGCCACACCGAGTAGATGATGTGCCGCCCGCTCTTGCCGGACGGGAGCGTCGCGTTCCAGTAGTAGTAGGAGTCGGCGTTCCCCGGCGATCCCACGCTCGGCGGGTCGGGGGCGGTGTAGAACGGGGTGCTTTCCAGGTCGCTCCAGGCCAGCGGGCGGGTGGGGCTCCAGCTGTCCTTGGTGATGTAGGTGCGGAAGGACCCCGGGTGCGCGGCCCACTTGTTGTACCTGAACTGGATGTTGGCACCCGCGGTCAGGTGGGTCACCGGCCAGTCGTTGCGGGCGAGGTCGAAGCCGCTGAAGTCGTACACGACCGCGCCGCCGCTGCACAGTTTGCCGTCGGGGATGAAGCCGCTCGTACGGCCCGCGCCGTCGGAGCGCAGCACGGCGAACCAGTTGTACAGGGAGTTGGAGCCGCTCTGCGCGACCGCCGCCGCGCAGGCCGGGTTGTTGGGCACGATCGCGCCGTTGGAGGTCAGCCCGTCCTTCCAGCACAGATAGGTACGGCTGCCGGGCATCATCATCGCCCCGTGCGCCGACGCCATGCCCGGGAACAACGCGACCACGAGCAGGGTCGCTATGGCCGCGGCGGCGCCGGCGAGCGTGATCTTTCGTCGCTTTCTCATGGAACACCTTTCGAGGGGTTACGACGTAGGCCCCCGGCAAGCCTTTGACGCCCATGGCGGCAGCACGCCCGCACGCTCGAGCACGTCACGGACATCAAGCACGTCAAAAAGTCACCGAGGACCTGGTGAAGTAACCGGTCGTCGCCGTGGGGCGAACAAGCCGTCGACTGCCGACCAGCGATGCGAAAGCGCTCACGCGTAACGAACTGTAGGCCGCCGCCTCTGAGGTGGGAATCCACCCTGGACCCCGCCGGGCGTGACCTCGGGGGACCGGCGCTCCCTTCGCAGCTAGCGGCCATGATCGGCGCGGGAGTGCGCCGCACGCCGGATGAAACGGCATGAAATTTTCGCGGATCCCACTCCGGAGATCGGACAGGATGGTGGGGTGGACGTACGCCCCATCTCGCCCTCGGCGCTGGTCGAGGAACTCGCCGATCGCATAGCCGGCGCCCCCGGGGACACCTGGGTGAGGGTCGCGCTCGACGGCGCTCCGGCGGCACGGCCGGGAGAGCTGGCCGGGGCGCTGGTCGCCCCGCTGCGCGTCCGCGGCCGCGAGGTCCTCCGCGTCTCGGCGGCCGACTTCCTGCGCCCGGCGTCCCTGCGCTTCGAGTACGGCCGCACCGACCCCGACGCGTTCTACGACGACTGGCTCGACCACGGTGCCCTGTCGCGTGAGGTCCTGAACCCCCTCGAACCCGGCGGCTCGGGCAAGGTGCTGCCGACCCTCTGGGACACCACGATCGACCGGGCCACACGAGCGTCCTACGTGACCATGCCGCGGGGCGGGGTGCTGCTCGTGGACGGGGCTCTGCTGCTCGGCCGCTGGCTGCCGTTCGACGTGACCGTGCACCTGTGGCTCTCGCCCGGCGCGCTGGCACGGCGGACCGGCGAGGACCAGCGGTGGACCCTGCCCGCCTACGCCAGGTACGAGGACGAGGCCGCGCCCCTGGACACCGCCGACGTGGTGGTCCGCGTCGACGATCCCCGGCACCCCGCGATCGTCACCGCTCCCTGAGATCCTCCGGGTGCGGCCGAGGTCGCGGCCCTCGGGATGGCCGCCCGGCCCATCACCATTAGGCGGGCGGGTGGGGTTGCCGTGGTCCGGGGCGGGGCATACAGGGGGCCTGGTGGCCGTTTGACCAGGTATAACTTCCTGCTTCCGGCGAGACGTGGGGTCGTCGAGATGTGCGGAATCTGTGGGTGGGTGGACTTCGAGGCCGATCTCCGGGAGTCACGCGACACGCTGCGGGACATGACGGAGACCATGGCCTGCCGGGGCCCTGACGACGAGGGAATGTGGGTCTCCCCGCACGGGGCGCTGGGACACCGGCGGCTCGCGATCATCGACATCGAGGGCGGACGCCAGCCGATGGTCGTCGAGGAGGACGGCGAGGTGCTGGCCGTCCTGACCTACAGCGGCGAGGTGTACAACTTCCAGGAACTGCGCGTCGAGCTCGGCGCGCACGGTCACCGGTTCCGCACCCGCAGCGACACCGAGGTCGTCCTGCGCGCCTACCTCGAATGGGGGGCCGATCTCGGCAGCCGCCTGAACGGCATGTACGCCTTCGGGATCTGGGACGCACGCAAGGACGAGCTAGTCCTCGTACGCGACCGGCTCGGGATCAAGCCGCTCTACTACTACCCGACCCCGACCGGCGTGCTGTTCGGCTCGGAGCCCAAGGCCATCCTCGCCAACCCGCTGTCCCAGCCGCCCGTGGTCGACGCCGAAGGGCTCAGGGAGCTCCTCGCGTTCGTCAAGACCCCGGAATGCGCGATCTACCGGGGAATGTACGAAGTGCGTCCGGGTGGGGTGGTCACGGTGAGCCGGCGGGGGGTGTCGAAGGACCGCTACTGGCGGCTGGAGTCCCACGAGCACACCGACGACCTGCAGACCACCGTCCAGACCATTCGCGGCCTGCTGGACGACATCATCGAGCGGCAGCTGATCTCCGACGTTCCGCTCTGCACGCTGCTGTCCGGCGGCCTGGACTCCAGTGCCGTCACCGCGCTCGCCGCGAAGGCGCTCAGGGCCCACGGCCAGGGCAAGCTCCGCTCGTTCTCCGTCGACTTCGTCGGCTACACCGAGAACTTCAGCCCCGACGAGATGCGTGACACACCGGACACCCCGTACGTCCACGACCTGGTCAAGCACCTGGAGGACCTCGGCGTCGAGCACACCGACATCGTCCTCGACTCCGCCGAGCTCATGGACCCGAAGGTACGGGCCGCCGTGCTGCGCGCCCGTGATCTGCCCATGGGCATCGGCGACATGGACACCTCGCTCTACCTGCTGTTCAAGGCGATCAGGGCCTATTCGACGGTCGCGCTGTCGGGGGAGTCGGCCGACGAGGTCTTCGGCGGCTATCGCTGGTTCCACGACCCGGAGGCCGTGAACTCCGGCACGTTCCCGTGGCTGGCGGCCCAGGGTGGCGCGCGGTTCACCGCCCTGGAGGAGATCCTGGACCCCGATCTGCTGGCCAAGCTGGACATCCCCGGGTACCGCGCCCAGCGCTACCGCCAGGCGCTGGAAGAGGTGCCGCGCCTGCCGGGGGAGAGCGGGCTGCAGGAACGCATGCGGGAGATCAGCTACCTGCACCTGTCCCGGTTCGTGCAGATCCTGCTCGACCGCAAGGACAGGATGAGCATGGCCGTCGGCCTGGAGGTGCGCGTGCCGTTCTGCGACCACCGGCTGGTGGAGTACGTCTTCAACACGCCCTGGTCGATGAAGACCTTCGACGGGCACGAGAAGAGCCTGCTCCGTGCCGCCGTGGCGGACGTGCTGCCGCGTTCGGTCCTGGAGCGCCGCAAGAGCCCGTACCCCTCGACGCAGGACCCCGCCTATGAGAAGGCCCTGCGGGAGGAGGCGGCCCGCCTGCTCGAGAGCGGGCACCTCGCCGCGGAGCCGATGATCGACATCGCCAAGGTCCGGTCCATGCTGGAGCAGCCACAGGGCACGGTCAGCCGCCACGACGTCCGCGCCGCCCTCGAAGGACTCCTGCAATTCAACGCCTGGCTTGAGTGGTATCAGGTACGCATCAACGTCTGAGGGTTGGGCTCCCGCGTACCCGCGACGCCACTGCCTATCGTCACGTGCCGCTCGTACACAGGCAGCAGTGTGGGCGGCTTGTCGCGGTGAAGGATCGCACGGCGCCGCATGCGCCCGGTCGCGGCCGGGGTCAGTTGCTCACGCGTTCGAGGCCGTCGGCGATGCCCCGCCTGAGCATGTCGCCGTAGGGCCCTCTGGGGAGGTCACCGGCGTGGTTGGCCGCCAGGCGGAAGTAGCGGGCGGCCTCGGTGAGGTCGCCCAGGAGCTCGTGGGAAGCGCCCATGTTGAGGTAGAGCGAGGGGTAGAACTCCAGAACCCGCTCATCGGCCGTGGCGTTCGCGTGGTGCAGCGAGACGGCGTTCCACAGAAGGGTCTCCTCCGGAGAATCCTGCTGCCGGGCGACGTAGTGCGCGGCCACGCAGGCGTCGAAGTCGTCGCCCCGCTCGGCCCACGCCTGGTCGAACAGCCGGCGGGCGTGCTCCGGCTTGCCCTCGGACTCGGCCCGCATGCCGTCGGCGCACAGCCGGACGACTGCATTGTCGAGATCGAGATCCACGGCTACCTCCCCTTGTCTTTCGTCCCCAGCAGCCTAAGCCGTGGCTGCGACAATGTTGAGGGACGTGGAGGGCCGGAGTTCGGGGAACCAGAGAGCAGTGCCCGAGTCCATCCGGTGCGCGGCCGGATGGATCACCCGAACACCTGGGCCGCGCGGTGCTCGTAGGCGTGCCGCCAGGAGAGCCGGTAGAACAGCCGCAGGACCAAGGGCCCGGTCCTGAAGATGTGCTCGCGAGCCTCGGGACCCGCCGCGTCGACGGTCCAGGCGACGATCATCGGAAGGTCCCGGCCGTGCCCCCTGGTGGACACCTTGCTCGACTTCTCCCACCAGGCCGCGCTGACGTGCTCGGCGATCAGCGGCACGACCTCGGACTCCTCCAGATCGAGATGCGCTTTGAGCATGCCGTCGAACCGGCGGAGATCGTCGGCCTGTTTCCTGGCGGGCCGGCCGGCGATCGCCAGCCGCTCGACCACGGCGTCCATCTCCTGGTGGTCGGCCTCCAGCCGGTCGAGGACGGGCCGGGCCTCGGGGACGAGCCCGCGAAGCAGCGGCCAGATGTCGTTGTCCTCGCAGGTGTGATGGTGGTGCAGGCCGCGCAGCATGAACGCGGTGTGCTCGTCGATCAGGGCGCGCCTGAGCGTGTCACCGGGAGGGCACCTGTCGACGGCGTCGGCCAGGCGCAGGAAGTCGCGGCGCAGGCCGGCGTGGAAGGCCAGGAACGTGACGAGGTCGGGGGCGGGTTCGCCCCTGCGGCGCCGGGAGGTGTTGGTCGCGGTTGTCATGCCCCACACCATGCGCGCCGCGACTTCACGGCGACTTAACGCGTACTTGGAATCCACTCCCGCGACGCCCCAAGGGACTCGGCTCGCGCCGAAGCCCGTCGGGTCAGGGAGCGGCGCAGCCGGGGCACACGCCGAAGATCTCCACGGTGTGGTCGACGTCGACGAAACCCGCCTCGGCCGCGACGCGGTCGGCCCAGCGCTCGACGGCCTTGCCCTCGACCTCGACGCTGCGCCCGCATGAGCGGCAGGTCACGTGGTGGTGGTGACCGCCGGTCGCGCAGCGGCGGTACAGCGTCTCGCCGCTCTCGTCGCGGATGGCGTCGACGACCTCGTCCTCACTGAGGACCTGCAGGTGACGGTAGACGGTGGTCAGCCCGACGCGCTCACCTCGGCGGCGGAGCTCGGCGTGGATCTCCTGGGCGCTGTGGAACCCCGACAGCTTGCCCAGGACCGACACCAGCGCCTCGGCCTGCCGGGTGCCCCTGACCCGGGTGCCCCGAGTAGGGGGCCGCTCGAGATGCGGCGCCGGTTGGGTCGATTGCGACGTCATGCTGAACCCTCCCGCCCGACGTCGAGTGCCTGCCGCGTGCGGCCTTCTTCGCTGTGAACACTACCAACCGGCCTGCTCCGAAGCGCGGCGCGCGGCCGGGAATGGCCGTGCAAGACAAAACGGAAATTGACCACCATTCGAACGCCTGCGCGCGGGTCGTGCGGGGCTCGCACGGCAGGGGTGAGGCCGTCCCTGCCGTGGATTACTCGCCGGGGGAGACGCCGTGGCATGCTGGCCTGCCGAGCCCGACGAAGGAGCCGATGAGCGTGTCCTGGCGTCACCTGCCCAAGCCCGCGCGGGTCATCGCGGAGACGGCCGCCGATGCCGTGGCGGCGGCGCGGTCGCGTGACCTGGAGGCGTTCCAGCGGGAGTCGGCACGGCTCGGCGCACTCGACTCCGAGCACGCCGGCCTCGTGCTGGGCGCCGTGGTGAGAATGTCGCTGGAGGAACTGCACCCCGACGGGCTGACGGCCGACGACGTGCAGGCCATGGTCGCGCGATGCGCGCGGTCGGCGGCAGGCTGGTTCCCCGACCTCGACCCCCATGTGCTGGTGCTGCTGGTCGCCGGGGCGCTCGGCCTGCACCAGGCCGACACCGAGGCGTTCAGGCTCGACCCGATGGATGTCGCCCGGCACGCGCCGCTGCTCGTCGCCGACCTGCTGGCGCTCTCAGGCCGCTCGCTGGACGCCTGCCTGGAGGCGGCCTTCGCCGACATCCAGCGGACACAGGCGTCCGAGATGCCTTGACGTGCTCCCCGGCCTGAGGGCCGGCTGTGCATGCCGCTGGGAACGCGCGCTCAGTACAGGTGGGCGGCGGAACCCGTGAGCGCCGGTCTGGCGAGGTGGCCCGAAGTCACCCGTACGCCGGTGGCACGCTCGGCGAGGGCCATCGCTGCGAAGACGGGGCAGTGCTCGTCTTGGGAATGTTCGCCGGGTTCGCCATCGCGGTCTTCGCCGTCTTGCTCCCCGGTAGGTATGCCGAGTTCGCGCATGTGCGCCAGGAGCAGGTCAGGGCCGGAGCCCCAGCGCGCGCCGGCATCCTCTCGACATGGCGCCCCAAGGCATCATGATCTTGTCAAAGGAGACCGACAGAATCGGCGTTCACAGCACGGGAAAGCCCCTCTTCGCTTTCGAGAAATATCGTGTTACGTCCGGCTGTGCGGAGGATGGTAGACATCGGTCTTCTGGTCCTCGACAAAGGACGGCAAATGAGCAGCGCTACGCAGGACATCGACATCCCTGACCAGAGCGGCAAGCTCGTCGTGGTCACCGGGGCCAACAGCGGCATCGGGTACGAGACGGCCCGCCGCCTGGCCCTCGCCGGGGCGGACGTGGTGCTGGCCGTACGCGACCAGGCCAAGGGCGACCGGGCGGTGGAGGGCATCCGCGCCGCCGGCACCAAGGGCAGCCGGGACACCGCGGGCATCAGGGGCACGGTCTCGGCCGAACCGCTGGACCTGTCCAGGCTCGAATCGGTGGCGGCCTTCGCCGAGACGATGACCGGCCGCGGACGGCCCGTCGACGTCCTCGTCAACAACGCGGGGATCATGGCCGTGCCCACGCGGCACACGACCGCCGACGGTTTCGAGCTCCAGCTGGGGACCAACTACCTCGGGCACTTCGCGCTCACCGGCCGGCTGCTGCCGCTGCTGGTGAAGGCCGAATCGCCCCGGGTCGTCCACCTGAGCAGCGGGGTCGCCCAGATCGGGAAGATCGACTTTCAGGATCTCCAGGGCGAGCGCAAGTACCGCCCCTGGGGCGCGTACGCCCAGTCCAAGCTCGCCAACCTGCTGTTCGCGCGCGAGATGCACCGCCTGAGCCTGCGCGACGGGTGGGGCGTCCTCAGCGTCGCCTCCCACCCGGGGTTCACCCGTACGAACCTGCAGACCACCGGCCCCAACCTCGGCCGAGGCGCCGACCGTCCCGACTTCACCGGGTGGTTCGCCAGGATCACCGGGAGGGTCATGGAGCCCGAGCAGGGCGCCCTGGCCACCGTCCACGCCGCCACCGGCCCGGGAGTGGCCGGCGGCGAGTACTACGGGCCCGGCGGCCGGTTCGGCCTGTCCGGCATGCCCGCGCTCGCCAAGATGCCGCGCCGTGCGTTCGACGACGCCGTCGCGGCCAGGCTGTGGGAGACCGCCGAGCGCCTCACCGGTGTCCTGTTCACTCCGCGTGCCACTCGAGGAGGCGACGCGTAGGGACGGTTGCACGGGTCACTGCGGCGGTCCGGGACAATGGAGGCGTCAGGCTTTCTAGGAAGGATGTGCCCATCGTGGCTATGAGCGCTGAGGCCGACTGGGTCTCACGGTTCGCGGACGAGGTCATTGCCGAGGCGGAGCGCCGCGCTCCGGGCAAACCCATCGTCTGCGCCTCGGGCCTCAGCCCCTCTGGCCCCATCCACCTCGGCAACCTCCGCGAGGTCATGACGCCCCACCTGGTCGCCGACGAGATCAGGCGGCGGGGTCACGAGGTCGTCCACATCATCTCCTGGGACGACTACGACCGGTTCCGCAAGGTCCCCGTGGGCATCGACTCCTCCTGGTCGGAGCACATCGGCAAGCCGCTGACCTCGGTGCCCGCCCCGCCCGGCAGCGCGTATCCCAACTGGGCCGAGCACTTCAAGGCGCCGATGATCGCGGCGCTGGCCGAGATGGGCATCGAGTTCCACGGCATCGACCAGACCGCGCAGTACACCTCGGGCGCCTACCGCGAGCAGATCCTGTTCGCCATGCGCGAGCGCGAGCGCATCGACGCGATCCTCGACCGCTACCGCACCAAGGACAAGCCGGCCGCGCCCAAGAAGCCGCAGCAGAAGCTCGACGAGGCCGACGCCGCCGCGGCCGAGGCGGCGGCCGAGGGCTCCGGCGCCGCCGAGGAGGACGACGGCAAGGTCGCCGCGGGCTACTTCCCGTACAAGCCCTACTGCTCGGTGTGCGAGCGCGACCTCACCACGGTCACCGCGTACGACGACGAGACGACCGAGCTGTCCTACACCTGCGCCTGCGGGCACGCCGAGACCGTGCTGCTGTCCGAGCACAACCGGGGCAAGCTCGTGTGGAAGGTCGACTGGCCGATGCGCTGGGCGTACGAGGGTGTCGTCTTCGAGCCCTCCGGCGTCGACCACAGCTCGCCGGGGTCGTCGTTCGTGGTCGGCGGGCAGATCGTCAACGAGATCTTCGGCGGCGAGCAGCCGATCGGGCCGATGTACGCCTTCGTCGGCATCAGCGGCATGGCCAAGATGAGCAGCTCCAAGGGCGGCGTCCCTACCCCGGCCGACGCTCTTGAGATCATGGAGGCCCCGCTGCTGCGCTGGCTGTACGCGCGGCGCAAGCCGAACCAGTCGTTCAAGATCGCCTTCGACCAGGAGATCCAGCGGCTGTACGACGAGTGGGACGCCCTGGAGCGCAAGATCAGTGACGGCTCCGCGCTGCCTGCCGACGTGGCCGCGTACAGCCGCGCCGCCGGCACCGCCGCGGGGCCGCTGCCGGTCACGCCGAGGCCGCTGCCCTACCGCACCCTGGCCTCGATCGTCGACATCACCACCGGCCACAGCGAGCAGACCCTCCGCATCCTGCGCGACCTCGACCCCGAGCACCCGATCACCTCCCTGGACGAGACCCGGCCCCGGCTCGACCGCGCGGAGCGGTGGATCAACACCCAGGTCCCGGCCGAGCAGCGCACGCGCGTGCGCGACGAGCCCGATGCCCAGCTGCTCGCGTCCCTCGGCGACACCGAGCGCGAGTCGCTGCGGCTGCTGCTCGACGGGCTCGACGAGCACTGGTCGCTCGACGGGCTCACGACGCTCGTGTACGGCGTGCCGAAGGTCCTGGCGGGCCTGGCCCCCGACGCCAAGCCCACCCCGGAGCTCAAGGTCGCCCAGCGCGAGTTCTTCGCCCTGCTGTACCGGCTCCTGGTCGGCCGCGACACCGGCCCGCGCCTCCCGACGCTCCTGCTCGCGGTCGGCGCCGACCGCGTCCGCAAGCTACTGGGCGGCTGACCTGGCCCATCGGTGCGGATCAAAGGAGGGTCATCACCTGGCTTCGCCGGGTGATGACCCCACCGGGGCGATCCGCACCACTCAATGATCTCTATCGCTGATACGCGAACGCGCCCGGTCACCAGGGTGATCGGGCGCATGTTGATCTGTGTGGAAGACAGTACCGGTCAGGCCAGGCCGTCCAACTCGCCGCGTTTGACAGCACCGAGGCAGTCGGCCCACGCGGCCCGGCCGAACTTCAACACCGGTCCATGGGGGTCTTTGGAGTCGCGAACAGCGACCAGGCCGTCAGAAAGATCAGCGATCTCAACACAGTTGCCGTTGCCGCCGCTGTAGGAGCTCTTACGCCATGTGACGCGGGACTGATCTGTGTCAGACATCCCGCGCCTCCTCTCTTGAATCACCTACGTGACTATCCGCCGCCCGCAACAGCATATCGGCTGAGTCGTTGGGGCTGAGCGCTGCTGCCCGCAGGTAGTCGAACACGCTTCCGTACTGCCGTACGTCCGCTGCTTCCTCCAGGTAGAGCGCACTTGCCATGTTCTCCAGGTACACCACGTCAAGGTCACTCGGTGCGGGGAATCCAACGATGTTGAACGATCCTGTCAGCGCCGGGTGTGCTCCCGCGCGGTACGGCAGTACTTGAACCATCACGTTCGCCCGTCGGTCTGCCAGTCGCCGCAATTGCTCGGCTGCTGTCTCTGCCGTCCCGACATGCTGTCGGATGACCCCCTCACCGAGGATCACCGACAGTTCGAGCGGTCGATCGTCGGTCAACCGCTTCTGTCGTTCCATCTTGACGGCCACGAGACGGCTGATCTCGTCTGGTGAGTCGCCTGGACGGAACGCTTCGATGATGGCTCGTGCGTACGCCTCGGTCTGCAACAGTCCCGGCACCAAAGTCTGTTCGTAGTTCCTGACGGTGGCCGCTTCCGCTTCCAGCCCGATGAGCGTCGCGTATTCGCTGGGCAGCACGTTGCCGTAGTTCTGCCACCATCCCCGCTGCTGGGCCTCCCTGGCGAGGGTCAGGAGGGACTCTCGCTCTGGTTCGCCTACCTCGTACAGATCGAGAAAGTGGCGAAGATCGCGGGGTCGTATCCCGCGACGTCCGGTTTCAAGGCGACTGAGCGACGCGGCGGTCATCTCTATCCGGTCGGCTACTTCTTGCATGCTAAGTCCGCGTTCGATCCTGAGTCTCCGCAGCTCAGAGGCCAGGCGACGACGGCGCACGGTGGGACTGGTGTCTACGGGCACGTGACCTCCTTTTGGAAACTTCCATTGGAAGCTTCCAGTGAGATATAGCCTTCCGGTAGTTTCCAGGGAGTGTACCGCTGGGGGCGCTGGGCCGGTGGGCAGATGGCCGTGCTGGGGAAGGTCGACTGCCGCGCTGATGAAGGGCGGAGTTCATGAGAACGTCGAACGCGCAAGAGCAGTTCATTCACCTAGTGCGACTGGCATGGGACCTGAACAAACGTGGTCTGACCGCTTCAATTGACCTTCCTCACGGGACGGCGCCCGCTCTGCTGATCCGTCGGGTGTCCGGGCCGTTGAAGGTCATGGCGACGTCGCGGAAGGGCACGTGGTTCTTCACGTGGGGTCGGGGCGAGGGGCAGAGGGTACGGGCGCTGTCGGGTGACGCGGCGGACCGTATCTGGGACCTGGCCCAATGAGGACCGTGGGGCTCCTGGGGGCGATCGATCTCCCGGGTACGGTCACGGCGGCCTCGGTCGCACGCGCGTGTATGCGCGAACTGCTGACCGCGGCCGGCCACCAGGGCGTGGACGAAGTCGAACTGCTGGTCAGCGAACTGGTCACGAACGCCGTGCGGCACACCGACAGCGGGCGTACGGCCTGCGGAGTGGTGAGGCTCGTGGCGAGGGACACCGGTCACGCCGTGCGTGTCGAAGTGATCGACCAGGGCTCGACCGGCGCCATTCCGCAGATCCCCGCACAGGTCGACCCGCTCAGCGAGAGCGGCCGTGGGCTGTGGCTCGTACGCGAGCTGTCGTCGGCCTGGGGCTGGGAACAGGACACGACAGGCCGGACCATCTGGTTCGAGGTGACGGGATGATCGGGTCCTCGGCCTACGTCGGGGAACGGGGCGTCAGATCTGTCAGAACATTCGCCGTTCGGCCGATCAAAGCAAGGCCATGGTCATTACCACCGAGACTCCCTCCGGGAGGAGGCCGCGTGGTCACACCTGCTCCTTCACCCGGTCCGACCGGCATCCGGCCAACTCCTCGAACCTGATGAGCGGGATTGGGACAACGACGGTCTTTAAGCGGTCCGGGGCTGGCTGGTGCCGGTCAAGCCGTGGGTTCTCGCCGCCGTGAGACGATGAGGCCGCCTGCCATGATCAAAGCGTAGGCCAGCAGCGGCCACCCCCACGGGCGGCGGGGCGACCACGAGTCGACAAGGTTGGCGACGCCGCAGTACAACGTCGCGGCGGTGAGCAGCCATCCGACGACGAGCCCCGGCTGGCGGCGACGGCGTGTCAACAGGACGGCCAAGACGATCGTCATCGCGATCCCAGACCAGGAGAGGGCGATGAAGTCCCAGGTCACGCCAGCGGTGTCGGCCGGGCCGCGCAGCGCGTTGAAGACCATGTCGCCCACCAGCATGTCGACGATCGACATAGGTAAGGTGAGGACGATCATGAGGAGGCGTCCGTAGAGCTGATCGCCCAGAGAGTTGCTGACCGTAGCCCAGGTCAGGGTCACGACCGCCGCCCCATAGGCGATGACCGTTATGGCCGGTGCAGTTCGCGTCGACATGCGGACGCTGCTGTCCATCGCGTGGTTCCTCATTTCCTCTTCGCCGCAACCGCGGAGTGGATTGCGGCGGACCCGGTGGGCGCGAGACAGCGCGCCCACCAGGAAACCTTGCGGCAGGCCCGGGAGCTTGCTGCTCTGAGGCTGGGTCGTGTCGCGGATGAGGCCGTAGCCGTAGTCGCTTCTCGCGTCGTCTGTCCGAAATTGGGTTGGGAGATTAGAAAAGCGATGGAGATCACTTACAATCCTGCATGTACGGGTAAGCGGGCGAGGAGCGGCGTGAACGACTTCGGGACATCAGCAGACGTAGATCCGTTCACGCCGAGCGTCGCGCGGATCTACGACTATTACCTCGGGGGCAAGGACAACTTCGCGTCCGACCGCGAGGCCGCCGAGAAGATCATCGAGATCCTTCCGAACGTGCGCGACGTCGCGCGGGAGAACCGCGAGTTCCTGGTCCGCACGGTGACCTACCTCAGCGAGCAGGGCGTACGGCAGTTCCTCGACATCGGGGCCGGGCTGCCGACCCAGCGCAACGTCCACCAGGTCGCCCAGGAGCTCGCGCCGGAGTCCCGGATCGTCTACGTCGACAACGACCCCATCGTGCTCACCCACGCCAGAGCGCTCCTCGCGGAGAACGACCGGGTGGTGGTCGTCGGCGCCGACATGCGCGGCTCGCAGGCGCTTCTCGACCATCCGGACGTCCGCGCCCATCTCGACTTCTCCCAGCCCGTGGCCATCCTCATGCTCGGCGTGCTGCACTTCGTCCCGGACGACGACGAGGCCACGAAGATCGTCGCGACCTTCCGGTCGGCGCTCGGGCCGGGTGGCCACCTGGTCATCTCCCACGGCTCGATCGGGGACCTGAGCGAGGACAAGGGCGCCGAGGGGCAGAAGGTCTTCAGCCGCACCTCGGCACCCGGGGTCACCTCGCGGTCGCCCGGTCAGGTGCTGGCGTTCTTCGATGGGCTCGATCTGGTCGATCCAGGGGTGGTCCCCCTGCGTGACTGGCGGCCCGAGATGGGCTTCTCGATCGTCAAGGAGGGTGAGGCGGGCGCCGTCGGCGGCGTCGGCAGACTCCCCTGACCCGACTCCCGTCACGCGAGCGAAACGGGGCCCCGGCTGGACGCCGGGGCCCTCTTTCGTGCCCGGCCGCCAGCATGCCAGGACGGTATTGTCGCAGGTGAGCGGCTTAGGTAAAGAATAACTTCATGCTAGGGTGTGTGGAAGAAAAAAATTGACCACCCTGCCCTGGCGCCCGTATGGTCCTGGCAATCGGACCTGGAGCACTTCATGAAGCGACTCGCAGCGATCGCGGCCCTGGCGGCGGTCGCCACAGCCACTGCCGCCTGCGGCACCGCGGAGACCGGCGCCCTCGCCGGTCCGGGAGGCATCTACACCACGATCGACGGCGCGAAGCAGATCGACGCGACCGCCCCGATCAACCCGTTCAACCCTCAGGGAAGCACGTTCGTCGGGTACGACGCGATGTCGCTGGCCTGGCCCAAGAACGACCTCATGGACCCGAACCAGTTCTACCCGGGTCTCGCCGCGAGCTGGACCGCCACGCCCGACCAGGGCGAGGTCGTCATCCACTTGCAGCCGAACGCTCGCTGGTCCGACGGTAAGCCGTTGACCAGCGAGGACGTCCGCGTGTCCATCGGCCTCGCCTACACCCAGGGCGGCAGCGCGTACACCGTGAACGCCGGGGCGGCCGGCGCGGCGGCGGACATCCAGATCATGGACGCCAAGACCGTCAAGATCGTTCAGGGCGCCAACCGCAGCAACGCGTTCCTCAGGAACGTCCTGTCCACGGTCGTCGTCCCGGCGCATGTCTACGGCTCGCTGCTGCCCGCCGGCTTCTGGGCCACGCTGACGGCGGCCAGGGGCACCGGTCCGGCCGCCGAGAAGGCCAAGACCGAGATCACCGGGCTGTCGCAGAAGGTCATCGCCTTC
Source organism: Sphaerisporangium sp. NPDC088356 (assembly GCF_040685555.1). Classification (NCBI taxonomy): domain Bacteria; kingdom Bacillati; phylum Actinomycetota; class Actinomycetes; order Streptosporangiales; family Streptosporangiaceae; genus Sphaerisporangium; species Sphaerisporangium sp. NPDC088356. The sequence continues at coordinate 33,111 of NZ_JBFBIK010000001.1, read as the reverse complement.
GCGCCGCGCGAGGACGTCTCCGCGGGCCCGTTCGTGCTGGAGCGGGTCAACCCCGGCGCGGCCCTGCTGAAGAAGAACCGGTACTTCTACGACGCCGCCAAGATCGTGCCCGACAAGGTGAAGGTCCTCAACTACACCGGCAACGAGCAGATCTGGAACTACCTGGTCTCCGGCAAGCTGGACAGCGCGCCCTTCACGGCCGTGCCCGCCGCGGTCATGAAGCGGATCAAGGAGACCCCGGGCAACGACATCCGCAAGGGCTACTCCCCGGTGGCGGCGTCCCTGGCGTTCAACCAGGCGCGCAAGCCGTACGACAACGTGCACGTGCGCCGGGCCCTGGCCTACCTGATCGACAGGAACCAGGTCACGAAGATCGCCTCTCCGGAGGCGGGCACGCCGTCGGTCACCACGACCGGCATCCACGGCAGTTCCGCCAAGGCGTGGCTGGGCGGCGAGCTCGGCGCCCTCGACCAGTACAAGGTCGACCCCGCCAAGGCGGACCAGGAGCTCAAGGCCGCCGGGATGGTCAAGAAGGGCGGCACGTGGGCGATGCCGGACGGCAAGCCCTGGAAGGTGCAGCTCAACGTGCCCGCGTCGTTCTCCGACTGGGTCGCGGCGGCCAAGTCGATCACGAGCCAGCTCAACGACCACGGCATCGACGCGAGCGTGGTCACCTCGGCGGACTACATCCTCTACCTGGACGAGCTGGCCGCGGGGAAGTTCGACATGGGGTTCTGGCTGATGGCCCTCGGGCCCTCGCCGTACAACATCTACCAGCGCGTGTACGGCTCGGCCAACGGCTGGTCGCTGCTCGCCGGGCAGCTCAAGCACTCCCCGCCGGGCAAGGACGGCAACTGGATGGGCGGCCCCGAGAAGATCGGCGGGGTGAACCCCGGAGAGCTCACCAACAGGCTCAACCTGGCGTCCCCCGAGGAGCAGAAGAAGATCGTCGGCACGCTCGCCAAGCTGACGAACGAGCAGCTCCCCCTCATCCAGATCTACGACTACGTCAACACCCAGTTCGTCAACACGACCCGCTACACCGGCTGGCCGGAGCCGGGCAGCGAGGCGCTGCGGCTGCCCGCGGGCGTGTGGATGCAACTCGGGCTGATCAAGAAAAGTAGCCTATGAAGCTCTTCGCGGCCCGGGGTGGTCCCCGGAAGAACGCGGTACCACGACGGCTCGCGGGTCATCTGATCCGCGGCCTCGTGATGATCTGGGTGGTCACCACCATCAGCTTCGTGATCATCCGCAACATCCCCGGCAACCCGGTCCTCGGGCAGTACGAGACGCTGATCGAGCGCGGGATGTCCCCTGACCAGGCCGAACGGGCGACGGCGGCGCTCTACGGGTTCCTGCCCACCGGCAGCCTGTGGGAGCAGTACGTCGGCTACATGAAGGCGCTGATCCACCTCGACCTCGGCCAGTCGCTCAGCACGCCGGGCACCGAGGTGGTCACGCTGATCGCCTCGGCGACCAAGTGGACCGTGCTGCCGGTCCTCGGGGGCACGCTGCTCAGCTTCGTGCTGGGCGTGACGCTCGGGGTGTACGCGGGGATCAAGCGGTCGGGCAAGCTGGGCGACCTGCTGTCGATCTCCGGCTCGCTGCTGCACGGCGTGCCGCAGTACGTCATCGGGCTGCTCGTCCTGGCGATCTTCACGACCCTGTGGCCGATCTTCCCCGCCGGAGGCCCGGTCGACGTCGAGTTCGTGCCCGGGTTCAACGCCGGCTACCTGGCCTCGCTGATTCACCACGCCACCCTGCCCGTGCTGACGTACGCGCTCGCCAGCTACGGCGGGTGGGTGCTGGCGATGAAGTCGAGCGTGGCGACCGTGCTCGGCGACGACTTCATCCTGGCGGCCGAGCTGCGCGGGCTGTCGCGGGGAGTCCTGTTCCGGTACGTGGCGCGCAACGCGATCCTGCCGCTCTTCACGATCCTCGCGCTGTCGCTCGGCATGCTGTTCGGCGGCGCGATCTTCATCGAGCGCATCTTCAACTATCCGGGGCTCGGGCTGCTGCTCGTCGACAGCATCGGCTCCCGCGACTACGCGCTGATGGGCGGCACATTCCTGGTGACCACCATGGCGATCATCGTCGCCAACATCGCGGCGGACCTGCTCTACGCCGTGATCGACCCTCGAGTGCGGAGCGGAGGCGCGGCATGACGGTGACGACGCTCCTGCCCGGGGACACCGGGGGAAGCAGCCAGGGCCCGGGAGGCATGCGCGCGACCCTGCGGCGCAACTTCTGGCGCGGGGTCGGGCGCGTGCTGCGCCGCAAGCCCAGCCGCATCCTCGGCGTGGCCATCGTCGCGCTGTTCGCGATCATGGCCGTGGCCGGGCCGATGCTCTACCCCGCCCACCTGCCGCGCGACGACAACGCGCTCTACGCCGCGCCGAGCCTGGCCCACCCCTTCGGCACCGACTTCGAGGGCACCGACGTGCTCGCGCTGGTCGTCACCGGCTCGCGGTACGTCATCCTCACCGGCCTCGCCACCGCGGTCATCACGGTCGCGCTCGGCACGGCGCTCGGGCTGCTCGCCGGCTTCCACCGGGGGCGCTGGGACACCGTGCTCATGCGGATCACCGACCTGCAGCTCACGATCCCGGGCCTCCCACTGCTGCTGGTGCTGTCGACCATCTGGAAGTTCAACAGCCCGCTGGAGATGGGCCTGGTCCTCGGCCTGCTCGGCTGGGGCGGCGTCGCGCGGGCCGTACGGTCGCAGACGCTCTCCCTGCGCGAGCGGGGGTTCATCGAGGCGGCCAAGGGGCTCGGCCTGTCCACCAGGCACATCATCGCCCGGGAGCTGCTGCCCAGCATGGCGCCGTACATCGCGATGAACGTGCTCATCGCCGTGACCGGCGCGATCTACGCCCAGGTCGGCCTGTTCTTCCTCGGGGTCCTGCCGTTCGACTCCAACAACTGGGGCGTGATGCTGAACCTCGCCGTCTTCGGCGGCGGGGCCCTGACCAGCACGGCCGCGCTGCCGTACCTGCTGGCGCCGCTGCTCGCCATCCTGCTGCTCACGCTGGGCATCGTGCTCATCGTCGACGCGATGGACGAGATCTTCAACCCACGGCTGCGTGAGGAGTAACCAGGTGACCACCACCGCATCTCCCGGCTCCGGCGACCTGGTCGCCGGGCCCGGCGCGAGCACCGCCCCCGGCGTGCGCGTCCGCGATCTCACGGTCGTCTACAAGACCCCGCTCGGCGAGCTGCCCGCGCTCGGAGGCGTCAGCCTCACCATCGAGCCGGGCACCATCACCGGCATCGTGGGGGAGTCCGGCTCCGGCAAGTCCACGCTGGCGCTCTCGCTGCTGAACGCCGTGCAGTCGCCCGGCCGCGTCAAGAGCGGCAGCGTCGAGATCGACGGTCTCGGAGACGTCCTGGAACTGGCCGGGAACGACCTGCGCGAGGCGCGCGGCCGTCACCTCGGATACGTCTTCCAGGCCGCGCAGAACTCCCTCAACCCGCTCAAGACCGTCGGCAAGCAGCTGCTCGACCTCGGCCGTTCCCACGGCGTGGAGGACCAGCGCGCGCTCGTACGGGACGCCAAGGAGCTGCTTGAGCGCATGGGCCTGGACGGCGCCCGCGTGCTCGACTCCCACCAGCACGAGCTGTCCGGGGGGATGCGCCAGCGCGTCGGCATCATGCTCGCCCTGGTGCTCAACGCGCAGCTGGTCATCCTGGACGAGCCGACCACGGCGCTCGACATGATCACGCAGGCGACCATCCTGCGGATCGTCCGCGAGGTCCACAAGGAGCGCGGGCTCACCACCCTGCTGGTGACCCACGACATCGGCGTGGCCGCCGAGGTCACCGACCACCTCGCCGTGATGTACGGCGGGCGCGTGGTCGAGCACGGCCCCACCATGCAGGTGCTGGGTTCGCCCAGCCACCCCTACACCAGGGGCCTGATCCGGGCGATCCCGCGCCTGTCCGGCGACACCGCCGAGGCCCAGGCGCTGCCCGGGCGGCCCCCCACGCTTGGCACCCTGCCCACGCGGGGATGCGTCTTCCGGGAGCGCTGCCCGCTCCGCATGGACATCTGCGAGACGGTGGACCCGCTCCCGCTGAGCCACGACGACAGGATCGTCGCGTGCCACGCGGTCGAGCGGTCGAACTCCACGGCGGAACACGAGGAGTACGCGTGATCACAGGAACCGGCATCACCAAGACCTACAAGCAGCGGGGAAACGTCCTCGGCGCCCGCGACGTCCAGGCGCTGCGCGGGGTCGACTTCGCCATCGAGAACGGCGGAGCGGTCTCGTTCATCGGCGAGTCCGGATGCGGCAAGACCACGCTCGGGCGGATCATCGCCGGGCTGGAAACCTACGACTCCGGCGAGATCGTCATCGACGGCACCCCGATGTCGTCCCTGCGGCATCGGCGGCGGCAGCCGTACTTCCGCAAGATCCAGCTGATCCACCAGGACCCGTACTCGGCGCTCAACCCCACGCGTACGATCCACCAGACCCTGCAGGCGCCGCTCACGCTGCGCGCCCGCCAGACGGGCCGCTCGAAGGGCTGGGTGGACGACCGCGCGGAGGAGCTGCTCTCCCTGGTGGGCATCGACCCCGGCTACGTGCTGGGCCGCTACCCCCACCAGCTCTCGGGCGGCATGCGCCAGCGCGTCGTCATCGCCCGCGCGCTCACCGTGGACCCCGAGATGCTCGTCGCCGACGAGTCGGTCTCGATGATCGACGTGTCGATGCGGCTGAGCATCCTCGCCCTGCTCAAGGACCTGCGCGAGCGGCTCGGGGTCAGCGTGCTGTTCATCACCCACGACATCGCCACCGCCCGGTACATCGGCGACGAGGGCGAGCTGTACGTGCTCTACCGGGGGCAGGTCGTGGAGCGCGGGCTCACCGAGACCGTCATCTCCGGCCCGACGCATCCGTACACCCAGTCGCTCCTGTCGGCGATCCCCGTCCTGCACGGGCTGGAGCAGCCCGGGCCGGAGCGGGTCGTGCCGACCGAGGCGCTCGACGAGCGCCACGCGGACGGGGGATGCCTGTTCGCCCGCAGGTGCCCGTTCCGTACCGAGCGCTGCGAGATCGAGCTGCCGTCGCTGGTGAGGGGCGCGGAGGCGTCCCACGAGCACGCGTGCTTCCACCCGCAGCGCCGGAGCGTGATCCCGGTGGAGGCGGTCGCGTGAGCGGCGCCCCCCACGACGACCGCTCCAGCACTCCACCGGGCGGCGGCCGCTCGGTGAGTCCGGGCAGCGGCATCCGCCCGGCTGCCCCGGCCGAGCTGCCCGCCATCGGCGAGCTCGCCCGTGCCGCGCTCACCCTGGACGCCCCGGAGGCCCCGCGACTGGTGACACGGCTCGCGGATCCGCCCGAGGGACGCGATTGGGCCGCCCTGGTGACGCCCGGCCTCGACGGGGTCGTGTTCGTCTCCGTCTCCGCCACCGAGGGCGTGGGTCACGTGGACCTGCTGGCCGTGCACCCGTCCGCCCAGGGGCACGGGACGGGACGGGCGCTGGTGGCGGCGGCCGAGGGATGGCTGCGGGAGCGGGGGGCGCGCGAGGTGCGCCTGGCGGGAAACCCGCCCTGCTACGCCTGGCCGGGCATCGACGTCCGCTACACCCCGGCGGTCTGCCTGGCCGAGAGCCTCGGCTACGAGAGGTACCGCACCGCCTGGAACATGACCGCCGACCTCACGGGGTACCCGCGCGGAGGCGCGCAGGGGGGTGAGGATCTCGACCGGCTCGCCTCGGCCGGGGTCGCCGTCCACTCGGCGCCCGCCGGAGAGCGCTCCGAGGTCATCGCGTTCGTCCGGGAGCACTGGAACGACGCGTGGGCCTGGGAGGTGGCCCAGGCGGCAGGGTGCCACTACGCCACCCGGCAGGGGGAGATCCTCGGCTTCGCCGCCTGGGGAGCCCGGCCCACGTGGTTCGGCCCGATGGGCACGGCCGAGGCCGCCCGGGGGCTCGGGGTCGGCGGCGTGCTCCTGCGGCGGTGCCTCGAAGAGCAGGCGGCGGCGGGACAGCGCACCACGCAGATCGGCTGGGTGGGGCCGGTGCGCTTCTACGCCAAGGCCGTGGGCGCCCGCGTCGAGCGGGTCTTCTGGCTCTACCGCCGTTCCCTCGCCTGACGCCCCGCCGCCCCCCGGCTGGAGGCGACGCGCGACCCGGCGAACCACTGATCAACGCCCTGGAATATGAGGAGTCATGGCCCAACCACTTGCCCTGTCCACGACGGAACAGAGCGACCCCCGTTACCGCCAGATCGACCGGCTGCCGACGGCCGAGATCGCCCGCCTCATGAACGCGGCCGACTCCACCGTCCCCGCCGCCGTGGCGAGGGCGATCCCGCAGATCTCCGCCGCGATCGACGACATCGCGGCCCGCATGCAGGACGGCGGGCGGCTGCTCTACGTGGGCGCGGGCACGTCCGGACGGCTGGCCGTGCTCGACGCCTCTGAGTGCCCGCCGACCTTCGGCACCGACCCCGAGATGGTGCGCGGCATCATCGCGGGCGGGGTGCCGGCGCTGACCCGGTCCGTCGAGGGCGCCGAGGACGACGGGGAGGCGGGCGCCGCCGCCATCCGCGAGCAGGGCGCCGGACCGCTGGACTCCGTGGTAGGGATCTCCGCCAGCGGCCGGGCGCCGTTCGTGGTGTCCGCCGTGCGGGAGGCCCGCCGCCTGGGCGCGGTCACTGTGGGACTCTCCTGCAACCCCGGGGTGCCGCTCTCGAAGGCGGCCCACCACGCGATCGAGGTCATCGTCGGGCCCGAGGTGGTGACCGGTTCGACCCGGCTGAAGGCGGGCACGGCGCAGAAGCTGGTCCTCAACATGATCTCGACGATCTCGATGGTCAAGTGCGGGCGGACCTTCGGGAACTACATGGTCGAGGTGTCCGCGAGCAACACCAAGCTCGTGGACCGGGCCGCCCGCATCGTGGGCGACATCACGGGCGCGGACATCTCCGCCGCCCGCCTCGCCCTGGAGGCCGCGGGGCACCAGGTCAAGACCGCCGTCGTGATGATCGCCCGCCGGCTCGACCCGCAGGAGGCGCGCCTGCTGCTCGCGGCCTACGGCGACCGGCTCGACAGCGCGCTCGAAGCCGGTCCCAAGGGCCACTGACCCCCCACACCCGCCCGCGCGGCCGGTGATCCGCACTACACCCGCCCGCGCCGCGCTCGCCGCGGCGGCGGCGGGGCCCGGCGTCCTGAAGATCTCCGGGTGAGCCCCGTTGGTCTGGGCATACTCCCGATGACCAGCACGCACGACGGGACGGGGGAGACATGTCACCGCCTGTGCGGCTGCGCCGCGTCTACGACGACCCCTCTCCCGACGACGGGAAGCGCGTGCTGGTCGACCGCCTGTGGCCGCGCGGGCTGGCCAAGGAGGAAGCGCACGTGGACGAGTGGCTCAAGGACGTCGCGCCGTCCAACGAGCTGCGCACCTGGTACGGCCACGACCCCGCCAGGTTCGAGGAGTTCCGGCGCCGGTACCTCGCCGAGCTTGAGAGCCCCGCACGCAGCGCCGCGCTGGACGAGCTGCGCGGGATGCTCCGGGACGGGCCGGTGACCCTGCTCACCGCCACCAGGGACCTGGAGCACAGCCACGCCGCAGTCCTGGCCGAGATCCTGAGCCGCCCCGCCTGAGCGCGGGCCGGGATGTCCGGGTCTCTCGTGAAGTGTGCCGGGGCCGGTCGGGAAAGTAGGGCCGGGATCCCCGGCAAAGCCTGAAGTTGAGGCCGCGGGAGGAGTAGCTTCTCTCAGCGTGTCTTCAGGGCGTACTCACCAGGCACTCAGCGGCGTGAGGCACCATAGAATCGTGTCTTCTCCACCCATGAGCGACATAAGTCCTCATAACCGGCGTTTCGGGCGGTCCTTCGGGGCCGTACGCCGGATGCGGTTCAGGGTGGGCGTGACGCTGCTGTCCATGGTCGCCACCCTCGGCGTCACGCTCGACGCCGTGTCGGCCGCGGGCACGCCGGGCCGGGAGGGCGTGTCGATCGCCACCCCGCCACCAGGCGCGGCCCCCGCGAGGCCTGTTCCATCGGCGACGGTGGGCACGGTGGTGGGCCTGGGCGACTCGGTGCCCGCCGGTTCCGCGTGCGACTGCGCCCCCTACGTCTCGCTGGTCGGCCAGAGCCTCGCGTCCAGGCAGGGAACGCGGGTCGTCAGCAGGAACCTCGCCGCCGCCGGGCTCACGACCCAGGGATTGCTGGACCAGCTCGCGGACGACACCGGCGACACCGACGACGAGATCGTGCACGCCGACGTGACGATCATCACCATCGGCGCGAACGACTTCGACAGCGCCTCCATCGAGGACGACGCCTGCGGCCCGGGGGCGCACCTGGCCTGCTACCAGCAGGATCTGGCGCGGTTGCGGGCCAACATGGACGCGATCTTGAGGAAGGTCCGCGCGCTGGGGAAGCGCGATGACAGCAAGATCATCGTGACCGGCTACTGGAACGTCTTCATGGACGGCGCCGTCGGCCGCGCCCAGGGCTCGACGTACGTCACCACCAGCGACAGGCTCACGCAGGCCGTGAACGAGACCCTCGCCGCGTCGGCCGCCGCGGCGGGCGCCCGGTACGTCGACCTCTACACGCCGTTCAAGGGGGATGACGGCACGCGGGACGACACGGAGCTGCTCGCCGATGACGGCGACCATCCGGACGCCGGCGGGCACCGGCTCATCGCCGGCTCAATCCTCTCGGCCCTCTACGACGTCTGAAGTCGCAGGCGCGGGTGCCGGGGTCAAAATGCCTTTCCCGGAAAATAGGGCTTAATTGCGTTTATCCCCTTGCGCGCAAACAAGGGGCATGCGGCCGTGATGGAACAAATGTCCCCCGGCGACGGAGTCGTGAGATGTCGCGAGTTATCGTTGAGCCCAGGGGGAGAGCATGATGAAGCGAATATTCGCCGCGACCTTGCTTCTCATGGTCATGGCGGCGGGATTCCTCGTCGCCGTGGGCTCGGCTGAGGCGGCGAGGAGGACGACGGTGAGCAGGACGCAGTACAGGATCCTGTTCCACCAGTGCCGGTACGCCAATACCAAGAAGCTGCGCAGGCAATGCCGGTTGGCGGTGGGAAGGAATTACCGCATCGGCAGGTGGAACCCGTATCTCGACTGCCGCACCTATTCCGGCATCACCGTGTGCGGCAAGCTGAAGCTGAGCAAGGCCGAGCGCCGCTGCGTCATCATCTCGATGAAAGACGGCCTCTCGCGCCGCCGCGCCGAGGTGGAGTGCTACGCGTTCGCCTAGAAAGCGCGATATATCGAACATGCGCTCGCCCGACCGGCTCTCCCGGGGCGGGCGCGAGCCGATCGACCTCTCCCGGGGCGAGCGCGAGCCGGCCCCCGCGCTCGCCACTCGACATGATCTTGATGGTCGCGTCCGGTGGGCCCCTGATGGGCGGGCCGGATAGCTCCTCGGCCCGTACGCCGGCATTACCTCTCTCGACCTCGCGAACACAGAGCCGCTCGACGGCGGGTCATGGAATGCGCGGAGCCCCTGGAAATGCCGGGTTTATCTCTCTCGCGCCTTACGTCCGGCGCGTCCGCGCGGGGGCCCGTCGCTGGTCACGGCGCCGGAGCCGTGTTTCCCGTTCATTTCAACGGGTAACGCCGACCGAACTTGGGCCGCTCACTCCGAGGAGGAGATAGTTCCATGATGGAGCACGACGGCGACGTCATCACCGTGCTGATCACCGATCATCGCGAGGTGGAGGAGATGTTCGCCGAGCTGGAGATGTCGCGTGGCAGCGGTGACGAGGAAGGCAGAAGGCGGCTGACCGAGAAGGTGATCATCGAGCTCGTCAGGCACTCGGTCGCCGAAGAGGCCTACCTGTATCCGGCGGCACGCAAGTTCATCCCTGGAGGCGACGATCTGGCCGATCGCGAGATCGCCGAGCACGCGGAAGCCGAGCGCCTGATGAAGGAGCTGGAGCGCACCGACCCCGGCGACCCCGCCTTCGACCATCTGCTGGACAAGTTCATGGCCGTCGTACGCGAGCACGTGCGGGAGGAGGAGAGCCGGCTGTTCCCCGAGCTGGTCAAGTACGCCGACGCCGAGGAACTGCACGACATCGGCAAGAAGATCCGGGCCATCAAGAAGATCGCTCCCACGCGGCCGCACCCCGCCGCGCCCGGCAACCCTCTGGCCAGCAAGCTCCTCGCCCCCGGCGCGGGCCTGGTCGACCGGATCCGCGACCTGGTCACCGGGCGGGGTAAGGACTGAGGCGAGGCCGGTCGGTTCCGGCGGTGCCGCAACGGCTGCCGCCGGAACCGGGTCAGGCAGGGACGTGGTTGCGCAGGCGCAGCTCGTCCGGGTAGGGGAAGAAGTACGTCTGCTCCCGCAGGAACGCCGCTCCGGCGCCCCTGACGTGGTGGCGCAGCAGGGCCAGCGGCACGCTGAGAGGCACGTGACGGACCTGGTACGACTGGATGACCTCGACGAGGTCGGCGCGGCGCTCGCGGTCCAGGTGGCAGCTCACCATGCCGAGGCAGTGCTGGAGGACGTTGACGTTGCGGCCGATCGTCCCCCTGACGGCGAGAGCCGTACAGAAGGCGTGGCGGTACGCGGTGGCGAGCCGGTCCCTCGGGCACGTGCCCGCCTCGGCGACCAGCCGTCCGATCGCCCGGTAGGCCTCGGGGTCGTGGGCGAGGAGCTGCATCTTGTGCCGGGAGTGGAAGGTCACCAGGTCGCGGGGCCGCCAGTCGCCCTCGAAGAGCGCCCTCAGGCGGGCGTGCGCGAAGATCCGCTCGACGAACGCCTCGCGCAGCACGTCGTCGTGGAGCCGTCCCTCGTCCTCCACCGGCAGCAGCGGGTGGGCGTTCATGATCGCGTCCGCGTACAGGCCCCGGTTGCGCCGGTCGGCGACCGCCTCATCGGTGTAGAGGGGGACGCCGTGGATCCCGCAGCTCGGGCTCTTGGACTTGAAGACGTAACCGTCCACACGCAGGGTCGCCGCGCGTTCGGCCGCCAGGGCCGTCATCGGCGCGGTCAGGTCCCTGCGGGTCTTGCGGGTCACCAGGCGCGGGCCCTGCGGGGAGCGTTCGAGGCGGAGCGTCTCGCGCGGGGTGCCGAGGCCGATGTCCATCTCCGGGCACATCGGTACCCAGTCCACGTGGTCCGACAGCATGTCGGAAAGGAACCGGTCACGGCTGTGCCCGCCGTTGAACCGCACCGCCGCCCCGAGCAGGCAGCTGGACACCGCCACTCGCGGCCGTACGCGCTCCCCGGTCATCCGGCCGCCACGTCCAGCAGCGAGGACAGACGGTGGAGGCCGCGTGTCGTACGGGCCTTGATCGTGCCGAGGGGCACCCGGAGGCGCTCCGCGATCTCCCGCTGGGTCAGGCCGCCGTAGTAGGCGAGCTCGATGGCCTCACGCTGGCGCGCGGGCAGCTTGGCGAGAGCTCTGTGGAGCTGGTCGCGGTCGGCGAGGTCGTCCCCGGTGGCCCGGCCGTCCTGACCGGGAGGGTCGCCCACGGCGTCAAGGGGCACGGTGTACGGCGCGCGCGCCCGCAGGTGGTCCACGGCCCGATTGCGCGCGATGCCGATCACCCAGGCCGGAAGGCTCCTCGCCGGGTCGAACCGGTGCCGGCAGCGCCAGACCTCGGTGAACACGACCTGCAGCACGTCCTCCACGTCCTGCGCGGGTACGAGCCGCCGCAGGTGGCAACGGACCAGCGGGGCGTACTCGCGGTAACAGTCGCCAAGTGAGCCCACCTCGCCCATGGCGAGCCGGGCCCCGATCGTGTCGTCCATCGGCCCCCGTGACCCATTCAAGGTCACCGAGATCGGGTAGTTCAAGATCATTTCATCGCGCGCCGTCCAAGAAAGGGTCAATGCGGTACGGCCCCGACCTGGGGCTCGGTCAACCGCAAGGCGGTCATCCCGGGTGTGCCACCAGGGCGCCTTCGTCGTTGGCATCACTGGCATTTCTCCCCTAATGGGACTTATGTCTTGTCCTTCGGGGCCACGCCTCCCGCGGATGCATCCCGCCCGATACGAGCGAACGCCGTGCGTGTGCATCCGAATCGCCCGTCACGGCCGAAAGGGTTAGCAACGATCAAAGGAGCTGCCCCAATGGTGATGGCGAGGCGAGGCCCGGCCGTGGTCATCGGAGCGGGTCTGGGCGGCCTCTCCGCCGCGATCCGCCTCGCCGCGGCGGGACGTGAAGTGACGGTCGTCGAGGCCCGGGACGTGCCGGGAGGCTGCTGCGGCACCGCGAGCCTGGGAGGCTACCGATTCGACACCGGGCCGTCGGTTCTGACCATGCCCGGCGTGCTGGCCGACACGTTCGCCGCGGCCGGCGAGGACATGGAGCGCTGGCTGCGGCTGCGCAGGCTCGACCCGTACTACCGGCTCAAGTACCACGACGGCTCGCACCTGGACATCGTGGCCGGGGAGGAGGCGATGACCGAGCAGGTGCGCGCCCTGTGCGGGCCGGCCGAGGCCGGACGGTACCAGCGGTTCCGGGGTCTGCTCGGCGAGATGTTCGAGACGGAGTGGCCCGCGTTCATCGACCGCGACATGACCCGGTTCAGGAACCTGGCCCAGCCGTACGCGCTGTCGCGGCTCGCCGCGCTCGGCGGGTTCCGCAGGCTCGACCGGCTCGTCAGGCGGCACCTCACCGACGACAGGCTGATCAGGGCTCACACCTTCCAGGCGCTCTACGTGGGCCTGTCGCCGCGGCGGGCCCTCGGCATCTACGCCGTGGTGGCGCACATGGACACCGTCGGCGGGGTCTACTTCCCCCGCGAGGGCGGCATGCACGCCATCCCGAAAGCCATGGCCGCCGTCGCGGAGAAGGCGGGAGCCACGTTCCTGTACGGCGTACGCGCGACGAAGATCGAGACGGACGCGTTCGGCGTCGCCGCCGTCCGGCTGGACACCGGCCAGCGCCTGGTGGCGGGCAACGCGGTGGTCGCCTGCGACCTGCCCCGCGCCCACGCGGGCCTGCTTCCGGACGGCGCCGGGGACTGGCGGCTGCGCCGCCCGAGGTTCTCACCGTCGTGCCTGGTGCTGCACTTCGGCCTCGACCGCCGGCTGCCGGGCCAGGCGCACCACACCCTGCACTTCGGCAGGGAGTGGGACTCCACCTTCACCGCCCTTTCCTCCGGCCGGCCACAGCCCGACCCGAACCTGCTCGTCACCTACCCGGAGTCCGACACGGGCGCGGCACCGGCGGGGCACGCCACGCTGACCGTGCTGGAGCCCACGGCCAACCTGCTGGGCGGCGGCGACTGGGACCGGCTGACCCCCCGCCTGGAGGACCGCCTGCTCCGCCGGCTCGCCGACCTCGGCTACGGCGACCTGCGGGGGGCGCCCCGGCTCACCCTCGACCCGCCCGAGTGGGAGCGGCGCGGCCACACGGCGGGCACCCCCTTCGCCCTGGACCACCGCCTCACCCAGACGGCGTGGTTCCGGCCCTCGGGAATGGCCCGACGCGTCCCCGGCCTGCACTTCGCGGGCATGCACACCGCTCCCGGAGTAGGGGTCCCACCGGTGCTGATCTCCGGGCGGCTGGCCGCCGAACGGATCCTGGAGGCCTCACCATGACGTTGACCGCCAGCTACGAACGGTGCCGCAAGCTCAACGCCTCCCACGGCCGCTCGTACTACCTCGCCACCCTGCTGCTGCCCGCCTGGAAACGTCCGCACGTGCATGCGTTGTACGGCTTCGCCCGCTACGCCGACGAGATCGTGGACTCCTTCGGCATGACGGAAGACCGCGAGACGGCGCTGGACGGCCTCACCGCCCGGCTGGCCACGGCCCTCGCGGGTGAGCCGGTGGACGACCCGGTACTGCCCGCGTTCGCGCACACCGTGCGGTCCTTCGGCATCGACCACGCCGACATCGATGCCTTCCTGCGGTCGATGCGCGCCGACCTGACGGTGAACCGCTACGCGACCTACGACGACCTGCTCGGCTACATGGAGGGGTCGGCCGCCGTCATCGGCACGATGATGCTGCCGGTGCTGGAACCCCTTCCCGGGGCGGAGGAGCGTGCCCGCGAGCCCGCACGCCAGCTGGGGCTGGCCTTCCAGCTGACCAACTTCCTGCGCGACGTCGCCGAGGACCTGGAACGCGGCCGGGTCTACCTCCCGCAGGAGGACCTCGGCAAGTTCGGCGTCGAGGTGGAGGACCTGCGCCGCCCGCGAGCCGTCCCGGCCGTCCGCGAGCTCCTCGCCTTCGAGGCGCGACGGGCCAAGGACCACTACCGCTCAGCGCTCACGGGCATCGAGCTGCTGGTCCCGTCATCGAGGCCGTGCATCCGCGCCGCGTACGAGCTGTACGGGGGCATCCTCGGCGAGATCGAGGCCGCCGGGCACGACGTCCTGGTGACCCGGGCCCGCGTGCCCCGCCGCCGCAGGATCGCGATCTTCGCGCGGCACCTGCTCGCGGCGTCCTCCGCGGACAGGGCCGAACGGCGCGTAACCGTCGAGACGCCGTGACGCGGGGGAGCCGGTGAGGGGAAGATCCATCGACCACGGCCGCGCGACGCCCCGGCCGGCCCACGCGGCGCCGGGGCCGGTCGTCGTCGACGCGATGGGCGGGGACCACGGACCGGCCGAGACGGTGCGGGGAGCGGTCTCGGCGGTACGCGATCACGGCGTGCCCGTCACGCTCGTCGGACGAGCCGGCGAGGTACGCCGGGAGCTCGCCCGGCACGGCGCCGCCGGAGAGATCGGCGTGGTGCACGCCGAGGACGTCGTCCCCATGACCGAGCGCGGCGCCGGCGCGGCGGGGCAGGCCGGATCGAGCCTGGTGATCGGGTGCGGGCTGGTCCGGCGGGGTGAGGGAGCGGCCTTCGTGTCGGCCGGCTCCACCGGCGCGGTCGTGACCTGTGCGATGCGGGCACTCGGCAAGGCGGAGGGCGTCCTGCGTCCCGCGCTGGCGGTGGCCCTGCCGAACCTCGCGGGCGGCTCCACCGTCCTGATCGACGCGGGCGCGACCTCCGACCCCACCCCCGAGATGATCGCGCGGTTCGCCCTCCTCGGCGCCTCGTACGCCCAGCTGGCGCTCGGGGTGGCCGACCCGTCCGTGGGGCTGCTGTCGATCGGCTCCGAGCCCGGCAAAGGCAACCGGCTCACCCGGAGGGCCGAGGAGCTGCTGCACGGGCTGCCCTTCCGCTTCCACGGCAACATCGAGGGCCATGACGTGCTGGCGGGCACCGTCGACGTGATCGCCACCGACGGCTTCACCGGCAACGTGGTGCTCAAGAACGTCGAGGGATCGGTCAGGGCGGCGTTGACCATGGTGGCACAGGCCGGCATCGCCACCCCGGATCGGCTGCGCGAGGTCGCCGGGCGCTACGACCCCCGCACGCACGGCGGCGCCGCCCTGCTCGGGCTGAACGGCACGGTCGTCGTGGCGCACGGCTCCTCGCGCGCCGCGACGATCGCGCGGGCCTGCGTGGTGGCACGCGACCTGGCCGAGGGCGCGGTCGTCACCCGGCTGCGCGACCACCTCACCGGCGAACCCGCCCCATGAGCGTCTCAGCCGAGAGGGTCGGCTCCGTCCCACGTGCCCTCGCTGCCATAAGGGGCGAACCGGGCGAACAGCTCCTCGGAGTACCAGCCTTCGTCCCGTACGCGGCCGACCACCCGGCGGTGGGCGGCGCCCCGGTAGGCGAAAGCCCGTACCGCGGCGGCGTCCCGCCACAGGGAGAACGTGGCCTGCCGGGCCAGTGGCCACTCGCCGACGCCGACCGAGGCCAGGCAGCCGTCCTGCCGCGCCAGGTCACGGTCGACGGCCGGGACCGAGCGGTAGAACGCGGCCAGCCGCCGCACCCGGATCGACGCCCTGGTCAGCACCGCCACCGGCCCGCCGCTCTCCGCTCCGTAGACCGGACCAAGACGCTCCGCTCCGTTCAGCGGACCGGGGTTCTCCGCTCCGTTCAGCGGGCCGGGCGGCTCTGTGCCGCCCGAGCTTCCGCACGACGTCAGCGGACCGAACGGCTCAATACCGCCCCAGCTTCCGCGCGAGGTCAGCGGCGCCAGCCGTACGTGCCACGCCTCCCGGGCCTTGCCGCGCCAGCGGGCCGCGATCGGCGAGCGGTCCAGGAACTTCTCCAGCGACGGCTCGTCACGCCACACCGCCAGCGTCGCCCAGCGGCGCAGGTCGGCCCCGAGGCTCATCGACGTACCCCGGCCGGTGCCCAGCAGGCGCCAGAACAGCAGCCCCTCGGTATGGCGCAACACCGGCCGATCGACGGCCATGTACCGCATGCCCCCCATATCCGCGTACCTGATGAGGTGAAATGAAGCGATGGTTCCCGTGCTCGTCGCGGCCATCGGCGGCTACCTGCTCGGCTCGGTGCCGGTAGCGGTACTGGTGGCCCGGGCGCACGGGTTCGACCCCCGTGACGTCGGCGACCGCAACCCCGGCTTCTGGAACATGAAGGAGCGACTTGGCTCGCGTCCGGCCGTGCCCGTCTTCGCCGGAGACACCCTCAAAGGGACGCTCGCGGGGCTGCTCGGCCTGGTCGCCGGTGGTGCCCACACCACCGCGTTCGCCGCGGTGACGGGGGTGAGCGTCGCGCCCGTGTACGCGGCGGTGGCCGGGACGAGCGTCGTGCCGGTGTACGCGGCGGTGGCCGCCGCGATGGCCGGCCATGCCTGGCCGGTGTTCGCGGGCTTCAGGGGCGGGCGCTCGATCCTGGCGTTCGCCGGGGGCATCGCGGTCATCTGCCCGCCGGCGTTCCTGCTCGCCGTGGCGGTCCTGACCGTGACGGCCCTGCTCACGCGGTCGTTCGCGATCGGCGCGCGGGCCGGGGTGTTCGGCGTCCCGCTCCTGCAGCTGTTCTTCGCGCCCGTGGGGCACGTGGCCGCGACCGGCGCGCTGATGTGCCTCATCGGTCTGCGCTTCGGACAGGCCGCCCTGGCGGGACGCCGGTCCTGACCTGGGGACTCGTCCCGACCAGCGTGCCCGTCATCGTGTAGGTGCCGGCCTTCGTGTGCGTCATGGCCTTCCTGTACGTACGGTCCCGCCAGGTGCGCACCGGCCACAGGCTCGCCTGCGTCAGCCGTACGGCCGTGACCGGGTCCAGCAGCGGGGACAGGAGCACGCCGGGCCCCGGCCGGGTGTAGCTGCCGCGCAACGCCCCGGTGAGCAACAGCCGCGCGGCCAGGAGCCCCAGATCGAGCCGGGTCGGCCGCCCCACGGCCAGCCGCAGCACGGGAAGAGCGGTGGCGAGCCACACCACCGCCAGGTCTCCCGCCAGCCGGATGGGATCGGTGACATCGCGCATCGGCAGGGACCGTCCCCACTCGCGCCACACGCCGGCCGTGGACTCGTGCATGTCGACCTCAAGCAGGTCGCCGCCGTCCAGGAAACGCACGGCCCAGCCGCTGCCCGCCAGCGCGCGGGCGAGGGCCACGTCGTCCGTCATGTGCCCGCGGACGCGCGCGAAGCCGTCGGCCGCCAGCATCGCCTCCCGGCGGAAGGCCATGCACTGCCCGTTGGCCACCACCCGGTGCGGAGCCGGGAGCACGCGGGAGCCGATCGGCCCGAACCGGTAGACCAGCGTCGCCAGGAAGGACGCGTGCAGGGCCTGCTCGGCCGGGCCGTCGCACACGAAACGCGGGCCGAGGCTCAGCAGGTCGCAGCCGTCCAGCACCGATGCCATCGCACTGAAAAGGCCCGGCCGCGGACGCGTGTCCGCGTCGAGGGTGACCACGATCTCGCCGGTGGCCGCGTCGAGCCCCTGGTCGAGTGCCCACTGCTTGCCGATCCAGCCGTCCGGCAGCGGCCGGCCCGCCACGACCCGCGCGCCCAGTTCGGCGGCCAGCCGGGCCGTACCGTCGGTGGACTCGTCGTCCACGACGATCACCTCGGTGACGGAGGGGTCCGCCAGCGCGGCGGTCACGCAGGGGGCGATGCGGCTCTCCTCGTTCCGCACGGGAATGACCACGCAGATCGACCTCCCGGCAGGTGCGGCCGTCCGCCCGAGCGGGGGCCGCCGGTCCCGGCCGCGCGCCAGCCGTACCCCGGCCACGATCGCGGCCACGGCCTGCACGACGGTGAGCGCTCTCATCGGGCCTCTTTTCCGGTTTTCCCGGCGAAGTCCTCGTTGACGAGGGATGCGACGATGCGCCCGCCCATGGCCACCAGCGGCAGGCCGCCACCGGGGTGCGCCGACCCGCCCACCAGGTACAGGCCCCGCCGGGGGCCGCGATTGCCCGGCCTGCGGAACGGGGCGAGCATGCCGCGGTAGGGGGTGCCGTAGATCGCCCCGCCCCACGCGCCGTAGCGATCGCGCAGGTCGGCGGGGGTGAACAGGTCGACGAACCGCAGCCGCCCCGACAGGTCGTGGCCACGGCTCGCGAGGCGGTCGAGCACGAGATCGCGGTAGGCCTCGGGGGACATCGGCCACCTGCCGGGATCCCCGGCGGGGACGTTGACCATCATCACCCAGTTCTCCGCGCCCGCCGGGGCCTGCGACGGATCGTCCACCGCCGAGCAACCGATGTACACGGTCGGATCCTCCGGGGGCCTGCGGCGGCCGAAGATGTCGGCGAACTCCCGCTCGTAGCCGGCCGAGAAGACGATGGAGTGGTGGGCAAGTCCCTCCGTCCTGCCTTCCACCCCCGCGAGCAGCAGGAACGCCGAGGACGAGAAGCCCAGGCCGGCGATGCGGCGCAGGCGGGGCCGGTCGGGCAGCAGCCGCCCGTACAGTGCCGCCGCGTCGGTGTTGGCGATCACGACGTCGGCCCGTACCTTCTCCCCGCCGGCCGCCAGCCGTACCCCGTGAACGCGCTCGCCGTCGGCCTGCACGCCGTCCACCTCCGCGTTCAGGTGGACCTCGACGCCGGCCTTGTCCAGCAGCGCGGCCAGGGCGTCGGCGATGCGCGGCATGCCACCGGGTACGTACCAGCCGCCGTGGCCGTGCTCGATCGCTGGTATGCACCCCAGCGCGGCGGGTGCCTCGTACGGGCTTGATCCGGCATAGGTGGCGTAACGGCCGACGTACTGGCGCAGGCGGGGGTCACGGAAGTAGCGGCGTGCCAGGCCGTCGAGGGTACGACCGGGGGCGACGGCCAGCAGGTCGGACAGCCGGGGCGTACGGCCGGAGGCGCCGGACGATCGGACTGTACGGCCGGGGGCGTGGGACGGCCGGGCTTCGTGGCCGTGCGGCCGGGGGGCGGTGGGCCATCGCATGAGCGGGCCGGTGAAGAAGGCGCGCTGCGAGGCCTCCCAGCAGCCCTGGGCCCAGCGGTGGAACGCCCGCCAGCCGTCGCCCTCACCGGGTGCGAGCCGCTCCACCTCGGCGGCCATCCGCTCCGGGTCGCGGTACGCCGGCAGCTCGGAGCCGTCGGCGAAGCGGTAGCGGCACAGCTCGTCCAGCTCCACGGCGTCGATCCGCAGGCCGAGATCCAGGAAGATGTCGGGGAGGGTGAGCAGCGAGGGGCCGAGGGAGAAGGTGAAGCCGTCCCGGCGGTGCTCGGCGAGCTTCCCGCCCAGCCGGGGGAGTCGCTCGTACAGCCGGACGCGGTGGCCGTCCCGCGCGAGCAGCAGGGCGGAGACCATCCCGCCCACACCCCCGCCGACCACGATCACCTCGACCATCGACGCCTCCACGCGAGCAGTGCGAACAGTCCCATGCATGCCCCTCCGGCGGCGGCGACGAGCGGATCGGGCGGCTCGAACACGGCCGCGAACCCGGCCGTCTCCATGACGGCCATCACGGTGTAAACGGCGACGAGCCCGGTGTTCGTGACCAAGGGCTCGGACGATCCGTTCGGTCCCGCCGGCTGCGGTGCTCTTGGTGATCCGGTCGATCCCTCTTCCCGTGATCCCCAGGATTCCTCCGGTCCTCCTCGCCCGGTTGATCCTGCTGGACTGTTGTCCGGCTTAGGGGCGGCTTCGCGCAGCACCATGTCGAGCAGAACCATGACCACCAGCGAGACGACCACCCAGCCCACGAAGTTGCTGATCGGCACGCCACGGTAGGGACCCGGGTCATCCCAGGCCCACAGCCCGAGCCGGAGCATCTGCGGATCGAGGAACAGATCCCAGGAGGTCAGGGCCAGTGCTCCCACCGCTATCCGAGCCGGCGCTCCGAGGCTTATCCGGGCCGGCGCCGCCGGCGGGATCGTGGGGCCCCGGGTCTCCGCGGTGACCGAGGTCCGAGCGTTGCCGGGGGCGACCAGCGCGGCCACCGCCTGGGCCGCGAGTCCCATACCGCCCCACGCCAGCGCCACGATCACCGGCACTCCGCCCGGCCGGGGCCACAACACGTCCGTGTACCGGTACGGGCCGAACGGTATCCCGGTCCTGATGCCGATCCACTCGGCGGCGTACCCGACGGCCACCACCAGCGAGAACGCCTTAACGGCCCGCGGAAGGCCATGGACCGCCGCGGCGAACGCCACGGCGCTGACCGCCAGCAGGAGGACCACGACGCTGGTCAGTTGGACGAGACGCGGTTGAAGCCCCGAGGCCACCTGAGCGGCCACCATGGCGACCAGGAACAGCGCCCCGGCCACGTTGAACCCCATCCGCGCGGCCGGGATCCACCTTCCTCTCAGCTCACGTGTATCACGCCGGTCGCCAATGGCCTCTTCCACACAGACTCATTCGAAGAGCATCCGGCATCAGATGCATCCGACCGGTACCGGTCGCCCGTACACGAACCCGGCAGACCGAACCGGGGCCGGCGATGTCCGAACCGATGATTGCAAGATCGTGGCAACTCGGTCAGCCGACCCGGCTTGCTAGCATGATCGTCTAGCAAGCGGTGGCATCGGTGCCGTCAGGCCGAGGGGTTGATCATGGGTTCGCTCGCCGACTTCCAGAACGAGATCTACCTGAACGGGCTCGGCGACGTCCTGCCGGAGCTGCCCACCGACCTCACCGCGCTCGAACACGTCGCGCGGGAACGGCTCACCCCCGAGGCGTTCGGCTACGTCGCCGGCTCCGCCGGGACCGAGTCGACGGCGCGGGCCAACCGGGAGGCCTTCGAACGCAGGCGCATCGTGCCCCGCATGCTGCGTGACGTCGCCGCACGGGACCTGTCGGTTGAGCTCTTCGGGCAGACGCTGCCGTCCCCGGTGCTGCTGGGCCCGATCGGCGTCCTGACGATCGTGCACCCCGAGGGCGAGCTGGCCGTGGCACGGGCGGCGGCGGCGCAGGGGGTGCCGATGGTGCTGAGCACCGCGGCCTCGCACTCGATAGAGGAGGTCGCCGAGGCGAACGGCGACGGGCCTCGCTGGTTCCAGCTCTACTGGTCCAAAGATCGCGACGTCGTGGCGAGCTTCCTTGAACGTGCGAAGGCCTCCGGTTACACGGCCCTGGTCGTCACGCTCGACACGCACACGCTCGGCTGGCGTCCGCGCGACCTCGACAGGGCGTACCTGCCGTTCCTGCGCGGCATCGGCGTCGCCAACTACTTCACCGACCCCGCGTTCCAGAAAGCGGTCGGCGGCTCGATCAACGACTCCAACCGGGACGCCGCGATCCTGCGCTGGGCGGCCACCTTCGGAGACCCCTCGCTCAGCTGGGACGATTTGGCGTTCCTGAGGGACTACTGGGATGGCCCGATCATGCTCAAGGGCATCCAGCACCCGGACGACGCGTGGCGGGCCGTGGACGCGGGCATGGACGGCGTCGTCGTCTCCAACCACGGAGGCCGGCAGGTCGACGGCGCCATCGGCTCGCTGGACGCGCTGCCCGGCGTGGTCGGGGCCGTCGGCGACCGGACCACGGTGCTGTTCGACAGCGGCATCCGCACGGGCCCCGACGTCATCAAGGCCCTGGCCCTCGGCGCCCAGGCCGTCCTGCTCGCCCGCCCGTACGCCTACGGCCTCGGCCTCGCCGGAGAGGCCGGCGTACGCCACGTGATCCGCTGCCTCCTGGCCGAACTGGAAATAGCCATGGCCCTGACCGGCACCACCCGCCCCGCAGAACTGACCCCCGACCTCCTGGCATCCGGCTAGTTCTCGCACCGTGTGGGGTGCCTTGTGATGGGAGGCCACCGTGCCGCATGGATACGAACCGATCTCCTAACCCCCACCCGTGAACCCCATGACGGGTGACCCACTTGACGCCCACCCGGGCCGTTACCTGCCGGGTCAGGTAGGCGGATGTGACGCTGTAGCCGGGACCTCGATACCTGGATGCGACCGCGGATCCACGTCTACGGTCCTCTCTCGGCCTCCTGCGACCGCGTTGATCAGCTCGCCCAGGCTTGTCACCTACGCGAAAGCGGACCCGGAGCCCGTCATGATCGGCGTGCTGGTCGTCGACGACAACCCCGTCGTCCGTTCGGCGCTGCGCGGTTTCCTCGACGCCACCGACGACGTACGGGTCGTCGGCGAGGCCGCCGACGGCCGCGAAGCGGTCGCCATCGCCCAGTTCGTCCAGCCGACCGTGACCCTGCTCGACGCCCGCATGCCGATCGCCGACGGCCTGTCCGTGCTCGGCGAGTTGAGCAGGCACACCAGTGTCCTTGCTCTCACCGTAGACGCCGACCCGGAGCTCATCGCTCGGATGCTGCGCGGCGGGGCCCGCGGTTACCTGGTCCACGGCGAGTTCGACCCCGGTGAACTGCAGCGCGCGATCATCGCCGTCGCCGCGGGCCACGGATGGCTGTCGCCCGTCGCCGCGGCCGTCGCGACCGCGGCCGTCCGCGACCACGGCGCCCACCAACAGGCCCAGCACGACCTCGCCGAGCGACAGCGCGAAGCCCGATCCCGCTACGCGCTCACCCAACGGGAACAGGACGTCCTGGCACTGCTGTCCGAAGGACTGTCCAACGCGGCCATCGCCCACCGGTTGCTGCTCACCGAGAAGACCGTGAAGAACCACCTCCACCACATCTTCGCCAAGCTGGGCGTGAACAGCCGTATAGAGGCTGTCTTGCGGTGGATCGGTCACACATAGCCCCGCAGAGCAGTGCCTCGCCGGCTGAGAGCGCCCGCGACACTCGGCTCGCCCCGACGCGGGCCGATCCTGAACGTATACACAGGCAGGTGGCCCTGGCACCGATGCCAGGGCCACGTCAGTGCGCCGGAGGAACGGCGACCCGTCACGCCGCGTGCGGATCTCCGGGAAGGATCAGAACTGACCGGCGGTGTTGCACTTGGCCTTCTGGGCGACGCAGTTCTTGACCCGGTGGCCGCGGCTCAGATGGGAACCCCGTCCAGCGCAGCTCTACGGGCAGATGCCCCATGTCGTTGTAGATGAGTACGGAGGAGGGCCGGCCGGGTGCGTACCGGATGACCGTGAGGGCCGCGTTGCAATGGTTCAGACCCAGCCAACGCCACTTCGGGGCGTCCTGCGCGGCCCGGACCAGCCATCCAACGAGAAAGTTGTGGGTGACGACGAGCTCATGGCGAGTCTCGTCGCCCTGTACCGAGCCGGTGAACCGTTCCAGCGCCTCGCGGGCCAGCCCTGTGCCGCGCTCGCGCTCTTCCGCCGGGAACTGGTCGAGGAATCGGAGCAGGTAGTCGGCCGACTCCGGCGGTAGCTCCTCCCGTCCCGGCATATAGGGCACGTAGTCTCCGGCGATCTCCGAAACGCGCACGGGAACGCCGTCCAGTTGTTCGCCGATCAGATGCGCTGTCCTGCGTGGCCCGAGGCAACGGGCCGTGGTGGATCACCGAGATAGGGATGTCCCGGAGTCGCCTACCAAGCAGTACGGCCTGCCTGCGACCCCTATCCGTCAGTTCGCTCTCATCCGCCGAAGCCTCACCGTGCCGGGCGACATACAGATAACGGGTCGCTGCTTCAGCCATGCCCTACCTCTCCGGTCAGCACTGAGAATCTCGTTCATCGCCCCGACGAGCGCAGGCGTTCTCGGTCTGTACGGATCGGGTCACGGGGTTAGGGACATCCTGCTCCAGGCGCTGGCTCACCGGCGGTGTCGGACGATCTGGTCGATCGCTGCCATGAGATCAGCTTCCTCGGCAAGCGGCGGAGCGCTCATATCGTTGCAGCAGGCAGGCTTTGGCTGGGCGCGGCCCGCACCATGACCGGATCGGTCCGGTAGCCCGAAGGATTTTTCGAGGAAGGCGTAGGGGTCGGTGTTGTTGTCGTGCTTGTCGAGGACCAGGAACGCGACGGTATCCATCTCAGGGAAGCTCATGACGAGCCGCCAACCCTCCGGAAGCTGGACAACGCAGAACCGGGGCCAGTCGCCTGGACCGGATAGCCGGTAGTGCGCGGCGGCGCATCCGCGCTGGGCGGTGTCGCGGTGAACGTGCACGAACGCTTCTTTGACCCGCCGCGGCGTCCTGGCGTCTCGGACGGCAGCGTCGACATTCTTGGCCACGAGGATCTGGAAGCGGGCTGCGCGGGGGGAATCGCCGGTACGGCGCGCGCGTGGACTCATGAGCGGAGCAGTTCCTCCAGGTCATCTTCGCCGTACTCCACGAAATCGGTGCTTTCCGCCAGTGTGTCCTGGGCTCGTTGCAAGAGGTCACGATCGCGAAGGGCGTCGATCACCTTCGCCAGTCGGCGGCGGCCGGGTTCGCCTTCCCCTATCTCTCGGAGCACTACCAGAACCCGGGCGAGTGAGGTGGCAGTGACCCGTGCGACACCATCTCCAGAGGCCGCTTCCAGGACTCCGTGACTCATCCACGAACGGATGGTGGGGATAGTCGTGCCGAGAAGTTCGGCCGCTGTCGCCAGTCGTACCGCTGAAGGGCGCGGTCCGCGGTCATGCCGTTGGGCCATGCGGCGGATCGCCGCGTGCAGGGCCCGATCCGCAGTCCGCCGCTGGGCCAGTAACAGCAGCTCGGCGAGATCTTCTACCGCGAGCCGCGCTTGCTCGTCATGTACGGCCATGCTCCAACCCTAGGCCTGGCTTCTTTCAAAAACAAGCATGATAATGAAAGTTAGACAGATCGTGAAGGGACTGGAGGTTCGCGCCCGTTTCGCTGCTTCATAAGCGGCGGAGGTCAGGTCGCCACGAGTAATAACGAAGCAGCGAGCCTGGTGTTTCGATCACAGCGTCGATTTCAGCACGGCGGTAACGGATGCGCTTGTCCTTGTTTGACCCTGCCGACCTTCCCGATCGCTGGGATCGACGAGTCGCGGAAGCTCATCGAGGATCCGCGCGTGCGGACGGTCCGCGTGGCCGACGTCGCCTACGCACTCGAGGAGCCGGATGCACCATAACGGCCGGTCTCTTCGTGCTCGGCCCAGCCGTACCCTTCCAGCGGGTCATCGGGGTCGAGTGTCCGGCTGTCGGAGAGGAAGGTGGCATGCGTCCGCGGGCGGGGAGGATGGCCGCCGATTTTCCCGACAGGGCACTGGAGAACGGGCCGGTGCCGGGGTGGTTCGGGTAGCCTCGCGGGCGACTCACTCTGAACCGAGAGTAGGCATGAGACGACGGAGAGCGTGATGCGGACCCATTTCGAGCCGGACGAGGTCGAGGAGTTAGAGTCCGTGCGGGAGCTGCTGGTCCGTCGCTGTCAGACCTGGGCGGATGAGCGGGGCATGCGCGCCGAAGGAACAGTGATCTCCGCGGCTCTGGATTCGCGGCATCACAGTCGTGACGGGCGGCTGGCCTTCTGGGGGCCCGGCGAGGTGCGGCGGTTGCTGCTGGAGTGGATTCCCCGGCAGGTCATCGCCGACCGGGAGGTCCTCGACGCCGCGCCAGAGAGCCTGCTGACCCTGCTGAGTTATCTGGCCGCGTCCGGTCTGCGTGATCCTCGTGGCTCCGGTATCGCGGAGCTGGAGAAATCCGTCACCGAGGTCGCGGCGGAGTATCCGGACGCGTTGGCCGACCCGCTGCGGCAGGGCATCGGGAAGTTCTGGGCGCAGACGGCGCTCGAAAACGGCGTCGATCTCACCGACCAGAGATCATTGGAAGCGTTTCAGTGCGAGATCACCGCAGGGCACGTACGGTACGACCAGAACGTGCTCGACAACCTGATGCAAGCCCACTTCCTGCAAGGGGAACATCGATTCGACCAGGAGCGGGCCTTGGCCCAGCCTCCGGTGGCTCTCCCACCCGCCGCGGAACTCGCCGGGGCGGCGGCTCAGAGCAGGGTCGTATGGCAGCTCACTACCCTGGCCGACTGGGTAGGGGCGGACGGGCGGCAGCTCACCGCCGCCGGTCACCCGAAACTGGGCGACGCCAGAGAACTGGCCGGCTTGCTCGGTACCGAAGAGCAGGAAATGAAGGTGCGCAGCTCGGCCGAGATGCGCCGCGTCGGTCTGCTGCTCGCCTGGGCGAAGAAGGCACGCCTGCTGCGGGTGAGCAAGGGACGACTGCTACGGGTGGCCAAAGCCGCGCCGATCCTGCGCGACCCTCAGGCGCTGTGGTCGCGCGCGTTCGAGGTGTTCTTCGACCTGGGCGCCGCGATCGGCGCGCCCGCCACCGGTTGGAGCGCATCCTCCATGCTCGTCGAGACGTTCGACGAGGTTCTCCCCGACGTGCTGAACAGCGCGCACGGCATGCCGAGTCCCGTTCCTCTGGCCCGGCTTCAGGAGACCGTGTGGCTGGCGTGCTACGGATATTTCATGCCCGACGCCGGGGATGACCTTCGGGCTGAGTTTTGGCGGCGGCAGGTCGGCCGGGACCTGCTCATGGCGCTTGAGATCCTGTCCGAGCTCGGCGTGGTGGAGTTGAGTCACGGGGTTCCGGACGAGCTGTACTCCAGTGATCTCGGGTGGGCCGATCAGCCCCTCCCGCCCGAGGCCCGCGCTCGGCTCCTGCGAAGCCTGGCCGAGCCGGGCCTGCTGATCGAGCTCACGCCCCTCGGTTTGAGCGCGGTACGGGAGCGGATGCTCGTCGACGGCAGGGACGTTCCGCTGCTCGGCGAACTGGCCGCTGCCCCGCCGGCGGAACTGCTGGGTGTGCTGGCTCAGCACTATCCTCCGGAACAGGCCGCCGTCGAGCTCGAAGGGTGGCTGGCGGCGCACGGGGGAGACGTCGAGTCCCTTCTCGACGCGGTACGCGCCTGTCCTTTTCGTACGCGGACGGCGGCGATGCTCGCCACCCTGGTGGAGGCACGCGCTGACGGGCGATCGCTGCTCACGCGGTCGCGCCGTGATCCAGTGCTGGGCCCGATCGCCGTGACGGATCTTCTGGACGCGGGTGAGCTGAGGCCTGAGGACCTCACCTCGCGGGAGCATCTGTTGCTGCTGGCCGAAGGATTGCTCGTGCTCCTGGAGCTCGGTGGTCCTGAAGCCGTCATGGAGCAGCTCGGTGAGATGGCGGGGAAGGACGCCCTTGGGATGATCGAGGCGGTGCTGAGCTCAGGCCATTCCGATCGCGCGGCTCTGGAGGAACTGCGCACACTGGTGGGCGAACCGATGCGTACACGAGCTCACCGGTTGCGCCTGATACACAGCCCTGCCCCCGGATCCCGAGGCCGCCACGGAGGAGCCCGCAAGAAGCGCAAACGCTGATATCAGCTCTTCATGAGTACGACGACGCCAACCTTCGGCGGTTCGGTCTGGACCTGGACAGGCTGCGTTCGGCGGCGGACGCCGGCAAGGCCTGCGCGTACGTCGACACGATCGCCGGGATCGACAAGCTGCGGAAGCTCATCGAGGACCCGCGAGTGCGGACGGTCCGCGTGGCCGACATCGCCTACGCGCTCGAGTAGTCGGCCGAGGCCGGGCACGCCGACCGGACAGCCGCTTGATCTGAAGGTCGCCTGGAACGGCGTTGGCTGAGCCGAGGGCTTTCTCGAGTTGTGCTTTGCTCATGGTGGAGCGGCCTTTGATGTTGCGGCGTTTGGCCTCCGCGTAGAGCTGTTCCTTGGTGCGGCCGCCGGCTCCGGTGTGTGAGCGCAGGCCGCCGCGCCGGGAGGAGGAGATGTCCTGGAGCGAGGTGCGGCTCGCGGTCTTGGATTCCCCGGCGCGGGCGCGTTCCTTGTTCACCGTACGGGCCGCGATCTCCTCGGCGCGGCTTTCCTTCTCCCCGCGCCGCAGCACGCTCTCCTTGATGTGCTCGTACTGCCGCTCACGCTTGGGACTGGAACCACGGGGCATGACACTCACCTCTTCACATCGCCCATTTCCTGCCTTACCTTTCCGCTACCCACGCCGCCCTGGCCGACACCGGCATCACCAACGCCCCAGGCCGACTCTCGACGATGCTCTTGAGCCAATTGGTGTGCCTGCGGCGGGTGAGGGCCCATGCGCTGATGGCGAGGCCCCCGTAGGGGATCTCGATGAGGTGCCCAGAACCAGAACAGCAGGACCGCGGCTCCCACGGGGGCCGGGGCGTAGCCGAAGGAGACCAGGAGGGCGGCGGTGCCGAACTCGCTGATCCCTGACCCGCTGGGTGTGATCAGGACGGTGGTGAGCACCCGATTGAGGGCGAAGGCGGCGAGGGTGGCGGCGGCTCCGGGGTAGACGCCGGTGGCGTGCAGGCAGTACCCCAGCAGGATCGCCTGAAATCCCTGGTAGCCGACCATCCCAAGCGTCAGGCTGGGCCAGTTCGAGTTGACGACCTCGGCGGTGTCGGCGCGGAGCCGGTGCAGGGCTGCCGAGGTCGCGTGATCCGCGCGGCGGAATCGCCGGGGGAGCAGTCGTGCCGCCCTGTCGAGCAGATGGCCCAGCTTCACGGCCGCCCGGTCCCAGTAGAGGCCGACTCCGGTGATCACCACGAAGGCGGCGATGCTCAGGCCGCCCGCGAGGGCGGCGCCGGCGATCCAGTGGTCGGGCACCCGCCCGGCGGCGAGAGGCCGCTCGGCCATGGCCCACCTTTCTCGATTCGGGCGTGCCACGGAAGGTGCTGCCTCGGCGAGGGCTTCTCCCGCGACCCGAAGACCTCATACCCGGCATGAATCGGTCGACGAAATCAGTGAACCTTTCAGCCTCCGGTGCCTCTCACCAGGGCTGTCCTACACCGCGTTGGCACCGTGTTGACCGTACGTGGCCCTGAGATGACGCTCTTTCACAGCAGGAGCCGTTCGAGACGAGGAGGCAAGTCAATGCGAGGTCGGACATGGCTGGGAGTTTGGGCCGCCGCAGGGCTGGTGACCGCCGCCCTGATCAGCCCGGCGGCCGGAAGCGCTTCGGCCGAACCATTACCGTCGCCATCGCCGTCCGTGCCTAATGTGTGCAACACGGGTCCGTCGTCCCCGACCCCGCCGCCCAATACCCCGCCGACCGCGCCGGGGACTCCTGTGGTGGTGAGCGTCATGATGAACTCGGCGCGCCTGAGCTGGGCCGCTGCCACCGATTCGGACGGCATCGCCTGCTACTACGTGTACGAGGACAAGAACGGCACCGCCACCCGGGTGACCACTTTCCAGTCTCCGGCCACCGAAGGGACGGTTTACCTGCCGTTCCCTCCGTCTGGGGTGGCCTCGGAGACGCACCACCTGTACCTCGTGGCCGTCGACTCGCGGGGCGCGGTGGGTCCGCGGTCGGGAACGGTGGCGGTCACCATCTACAACGACATCGTCACGCCGCCGTCCTCGCCACCGCCTACGGGAAACTGTGATGTGGACTACCGCTCGTGGTCGTGGAGCGGTGGGATGTCCTCGGACATCGCGATCACCAATACCGGCTCGACACCCATCTCCGGCTGGCGGCTCACGTTCACCTTCCCCAGTCCCGGTCAGCACGTGACCTCGGGCTGGTCGGCCAACTGGGCGCAGCTCGGAACCTCGGTGACGGCCACGACGCCGTCCTACGAAAAGGGCATCGCCCCTGGACAGACCCGCTACATCGGCTTTCTCGGCACCAACACGGGCACCAACCCCGCCCCAGCAGGCTTCTATCTCAACGGGGCACTTTGTAGCTAAAGCGGGCACCCACCCGCGACGTCCTGGACTGGCGGTACGTGGTTCTGATGGCCTGAGTGGCGCGGTCGCGGGCTTCTCATGAGAGATCCCGGGAGTAGGAACCGTTTGCGCGGGTGAGCGGTGAGCCGTACTCCCTCGCGTACCGCCCTCGTCCACCCCCGCAACTGAACGGCACCGGTCCCGCTCGTCAGGGGTGGAGGAGCCGGGTGAGGCGGAGTGCTTCGCGGACCATTCGGCTCGATCCGCCGCGTGCGGCGATGGCGGCCAGGCCGGGGATCGGCGTGGTGTCGCCGGCTGGGGCGGTCTTCACGCCGAGCGCGATGAGGTCGGCCAGGCCGCTGGCCGGACGCTTGCCGTCGGCGGGCAGGAGGTGGGGAAGAGCGGCCGCGACGATCCGCCAGACCTGTGCGCCCGCGCCCGCCCGCTCCGCCTCGGTCAGGGACGGAATGATGCGGCTCAACGTCACCATTTCGTGTTCGACCAGGTGACCGAGCTGGTCTCCCACCTCGGTGGCGGGCAGGTCGCCGGCTACGGCGACGGCGAGAAGCACATCCAGCGCCGCTGTACGTTCGGCGGGGTCCGCGTCGTTTAGACGGGTGACCAGCATGGTCGCGAAGGCGGGGCCGAGAGGGCCGCCCGCTCGGGCGAGATCGTGAAGGACGAACAGGCCAGGGTTGCGTTCCGGCCAGGTCCAGTCGAAACACGACAGCAGGTGAGCCGCGATGACCCCACGATGGGAGGGCATGACCCCACTCCACCAGTTGATGTGTCCGCCGGGGTGACTGAGGTAACCCTGGTCGCGGAACAGCAGGTCGATCAGGTCGAGATCGACCGATGAAGCCGCGATGAACGAGCACGCCTGCGCGTAGTTGTAGGAGGACCCTGATGGTTCCCCCTCGTCGAACCAGCGATGGGAGGCGCCGTCGGTGTAGCGGTACCGGATCGTCACGACGGGATCGACGGGTCTGTCTCCGGACAGCCAGCGCGCTACGAGGAGTCCGGCGGGAGTGGTGAGCCGGGCGGCCTTCGCGGCCACCTCAGTGTCGAACTGCCGGGGGAGCCGCAACAGCGCCTGCTGTAGATCGGCCTTCGGCGGGTTCATGGCCACGGCTTCCAGCCGTTCGAGGCGGGCGAGGAGTTCGGCGGGATCGATGTGGCCGCTCGCGGAGGTCGGAGTTGCCAGCAGCACCGGTGGCAGGTCGCCCGCCCGCGCCAAGGTGAAAAGCTCGGCCATCCGGTGAAGGACGACCATGTGCGGAGCGGAGAGCTGGCCTGACCTCGGCAAACGGGGTGCGGGCAAGGGAATTTCCAGGGAGGCCACGGCACGCATGGTCGCCCAAAGCCACGCCGGCGGATCGGCGATGCCCTTCCATCGGCATGTGTAATCCGTCAGCGAGGCCATCGCTGCCCGTACGGCCGTGTGGTCCTGGTAGGTGAGCTCGACCAGCCCTGCCATCAGGCGTTCGGCATCGAGCCAGCCGATTTCACTGGAGGGGTCCGCGAGGCGGGCGAACCCCGCGCTGAGTTCGGCCGTCGTGGTGATGGGAGGCGGGAACTCGGCCTCGGGCAGTTTCGGAGCGATCAGCGAGGCTGACGTCTGTCCCCGCGCCGGCTCCTCCGAGATGCCGAGACGGGTGCGTAAGTCGGGCGGCAGGGCGGCGGACGCGTCGCGGAGCGGTTCCAGGTCCAGGTACGCGGCGTGCTTGACGGCGAGCCGTACGGCGCGTTCCTGCACGTCCGAAGCCTCGTGACCAAAGGCTGCCGTGAGGGCCGCGCCCGCCGCTCGCGCGTACTCGGGCGCCAGCCGTACGGACTGGTCGAGCCAGGAAAGGCCGGCGCGCACGAGCTTCTTCTCCGGCCGGAACATCAGGGCCTCCACGGCCTGGGCGAACTCGCCGGGAGATACGGCGGGCAGTTCGCGCAGGTGGCCTAGAGCCAGTTCGGCGACTGTGCCGGGCGCGGCAGGCAGCAGCCGCAGGTAGTCGCGGACCCGGGGTGCCAGCTCACCGTGGGCAGGTTCGAGCGCCTGGTGCAGGCGGACGAAGAAACGCAGCTCAAGTGCGGTGCCGCCACGCAGGAACCGGCCGACGCATCCGTCCAGCAGCATGGCACGGTCAACCCTTCCGCTGGCGGTCAACGCGGGAAGCCCACCCAGCCAGGTGTGGTCGGCGGAAGGGTCGCTCTCCCACTGCAGGGCCTCACCGACACCCTGGGCGTGAAAGATCCGCGGCAGGAGGGTGTCCAGCAGCGGGTCAGCGGCCAGCACGTCGGCCATCCGCCGAGGGCCGGGTGCGGCGGACACCCAGCCCACGACGAAACCGTCGTGAGTCGGTGGTTCGATGCCGGTCTCGCGGATCAGGGAGGCGGTCAGCTCGTAACTCGGGCCGCGGCCACGGAGCTTGCTCGCCAGTTGGACCGCCAGCGCGGCCTGCCACGCGTGCGGCCGGGCGCGGACCAGATCGAGCAGCCGCGGGGTGTCGTCGACCGGTTCGTCGGCGCCGACCAGGCCTCGGCGGGTGAGCCAGGACGCGACGGAGGTCGAGGCGGCGATCGTGCCGGCGCCTGCCGCGCGCAACGCCTCGGCGTGCTCCCCGGCGCCTCGCCAGGAGTCGAAATAGGTCCGTAAATGCTTGAGATGCTCCGGCAGTTGCTTGGCTATCTCGCTTTTGGCGTCATCGTTGAGCGTCACGACCAGCGCGGCGACGCCATCGGCGTCACACTCGTCGATCATTTTGCGCACGTCGTCCCACGCGGTCACGCTTGGTCTCCCTTGATCAGGTTATGTACGTCGTCCCACGTGGTCACGCCTGGGCACCCTCGATAGCCGACCCATGCGGTCATGCCTGGGCACTCTTCACGAGCTGCACGGCGAGCACGTGCTTGCACGGTCCCCGTTGTCCTTGATGTCTGGCCCACCACGGGCACGTACAGGCGGTGCCGCGTACCTCGCGAACGTGGTCGCCGGAGGTCACCAGGGCTCGGCCGGGTCCGTCGAGCCGTACCGCTCCACCATCGGCCAGCTCACGGGCGGCCCTGGCCCGAGGGTTCATCGCGGAGACCTTGTCACGGTCGTAGGGCAGCTCGCGGTGGAAGTAGGCGGCCTCGGAGGTGTCGTAGCCGACCCGGCCGGCCGCGCCGAGCTGGATCAGCGCGGCCCGCACCCGGGAGGCGTCGAGCCCGGAGCGTTCGGTCACCAGGTCGGTCTCCACCCTCGGCTCGAAGGCCAGCAACGCCCCCACGAGATCGGCGTCGTCCGCGACGTCGTCGGAGGCCAGCGTCTGGAGCACGGCGCCCTCGGTGGAGAAGGAGCGCTCGCTGTCCGGGGACAGGGTGAGCACGTACCGCATTCGATCTGTTCGACCACCCGCCGCTCGGCTTCACAGCGGCCCGCCCGTCCTGGGGCGATCTCCCCAGCGAGC